>CAMCUG010000079.1 GCA_945878835.1 Chryseobacterium gleum
TCGCGGTCTTTGAAGAACTCGTCTTTGTTGGTTAGTTCGTTGGCTCCAGATTCTAGAGGAGCTTTGTTTTCATCGGGGTTTTTGTTTCCGCCGCAAGCAACAAGTGCCAGGCTTCCGATGCACACGCTTGCAATAGCGGCGAGGGAGAGGTGTTTTTTAATCATTAGAACAGATTGAATAGTTAGAGCACATTGGTACGGGTTAATGCGAATATAGTTACAATCCTTTTAAAAATAAATGATATTAATGAGCCTCAAGCCAGTTATTTCCCGCTTGAATTTCTACTTCGAGGGGTACAACTAGCTTCACCGCATTCTCCATTTCATGTTTCACGAGCTTAAATACTTGGTCTACCTCTTCCTTTGGAGTATCGAAGAGCAATTCATCGTGAACTTGAAGTACCATTCTTGTTTTCAAATTAGCATTCTTCAATGCCGAATGAATTTTCACCATGGCTACTTTAATGACATCGGCGGCTGATCCTTGAATTGGAGCATTCACAGCATTTCGTTCAGCGAAGCTTCTTGAAATAGCATTTGAAGCACTGATGTCTGGAAGGAAACGTCTGCGCCCGAGCACAGTCTCAACGAAGCCCTTGGCGCGACAATCTTCTACCGCTTGGTGTTGGTAGGTCTTTAGTGCCGCGAATTGCGTGTAATACGCTTCAATGATGTTTTTCGCTTCTGTTCTTGAAATACCCAACTGCTGCGCCAATCCGAATGGACCTTGTCCGTATATAATTCCGAAGTTAACTGCCTTCGCTTTGCTTCGCATGTCTTTGGTAACGTCTTCTAACGGTACATTGAAAACTTTCGAGGCCGTCGCTTTGTGAATGTCTTCTCCCTGCTGAAACGCTTCGATCATGTTTTTATCTCCGCTCAATGCCGCAATAATGCGCAATTCAACTTGAGAATAATCGGCGCTAACTAAAACATGATTCTCATCGCGAGCGACGAATGCTTTTCGAATTTCTTTTCCGCGTGAAGTGCGAATGGGAATGTTTTGCAAGTTTGGCTGATTGCTGCTCAATCGACCAGTTGCAGCAACAGCTTGCATGAAGTTGGTGTGAACACGTCCGGTGATGGGATTAATCATGTTTGGAAGTGTATCGATATACGTGCTTTTCAATTTGCGCAATTCACGGTAATCGAGAATCAACGGAACAATTTCGTGGGTGTGTAAATAACGTTGAAGAACATCTTCGCCGGTGCTGTATTGTCCGGTCTTCGTCTTCTTCATTTCGGTAGTTATTTTCAACTTCTCGAAAAGAATAACACCTAATTGTTTCGGTGAGTCTAAATTGAATTTCTCTCCAGCAAGCTCTGTAATTTTTTCTTCAATGATGTCGAGCTCTTTGCCTAGCTCAACACTATATGCGTTTAAGAAATCTTTATCAACGCGGATGCCTTCCCATTCCATATCCGCGAGCACTTCAATGAGAGGAATTTCAATGTTTTCCAATACCGAAGTGGTTCCTTGCCTTTCCAATTCAGGCATGAAAATCTCGGCAAGTTGAAGCGTAACGTCTGCATCTTCTGCCGCATAATCTTTAATGCTTTCTGCAGGAAGATGAGCCATGGAATTTTGATTTTTTCCTTTCGGGCCAATCAACGATTCAATGGAAACCGGTTTGTAGTTTAAGTACTTTTCACTCAACGCATCCATGCCATGTTTTCCATCTGCATTAATCACGTAGTGAGCGAGCATGGTATCGAAGATTTTATTTTGAATCTTCATTCCATATTTCTTCATCATCTTGAAGTCGAACTTGTAGTTTTGAGCGACAAGAGTTTTCGAAGTGTCTAAGAAAATTTCTTTAAAAATTTCCAATTGCTTTTGCGCTTCTTCGAAATTGGAAGAGATAGGAACATACCAACCGGTGTGTGTTTTCGTGCTGAAAGAAAGTCCAACCAAATACGCTGAATGAGGCTCTAGATCTGAAGTTTCGGTGTCGAAACTGAAGATGGGCGCGCGCTGTAGTTCTAAAATTAATGATTGAAGTTCTTGTTCTGATGTAGCCATGAAATATTCATGGGGAACATTTTCAAGTGTGTTTTTCGATGTAGTTGGAATTTCAACTTCTTCACCGGCAGAGGAAAATAAATCGGGCACAGCATTGCTGCTGGAAGAAGGACTTACGGTTGCACTTGCAGCAGATTCCTCGTTCAACACACGCTTGATTAACTGACGGAATTCAAGTTCTTCAAAAACTTCACGAATAGCATCTTTGTTTATTTCACTCACTTTCAACGCCTCTTCATCGAATGGAGTTGGAGCATCGAGCATGATTGTTGCGAGCTTCTTCGAAAGGATTCCTTGCTCGCGGAAGTTCTCGACGTTTTCTTTTTGCTTGCCTTTCAGTTTATCTGTGTTGGCGAGTAGGCCTTCCAATGATCCGAATTCTGCTAAAAGTTTAGAAGCAGTTTTTTCGCCAATGCCGGGAAGTCCCGGAATGTTATCTACGGCATCGCCCATCATTCCAAGTAAATCAATAACCTGACTTACATTTTGAATGTTGAACTTTGCGCAGACTTCTGCTTCGCCTAAAATCTCTGCTTTTCCGCCTTGGTAGCCAGGTTTGTAGATGAATGACTTGTCGCTTACGAGCTGACCGTAGTCTTTATCGGGGGTCATCATGTAGGTATGAAAGCCTTTTTCTTCGGCTTTTTTAACGAGCGTTCCAATGATATCATCGGCTTCGTATCCAGGAGCAATAAGCATGGGTATGTTGAAGGCCTCGACAATTTTTTTGATGTAAGGAACTGAGAGCTTAATGTCTTCAGGCGTTTCAGAACGGTTGGCTTTGTAAGCCTCATAATCTATTTCGCGCAAGGTTTGTTCAGGCGCGTCGAAAACAACAGCTATGTGCGAAGGTTTTTCGTTGTTCAGGATATCGAGAAGTGTGTTCGTGAATCCGAACATGGCTCCAGTGTTTAGTCCTTTGCTATTGATTCGCGGCGTGCGAATGAATGCGTAGTAAGAACGGAAAATGAGTGCGTAAGCGTCGAGAAGAAATAGTTTTTTTTCGTGTGCTGAAGATATCATGTTACGAAGATAGTGCAGCCATATACGCGGCCACATACTTCCCCATAATATCGAATTCTAAATTCACGAATGACCCGTTTTTAATGAACTGAAAAGTGGTGTGTTCATAGGTAAATGGAATAACAGCCACAGAGAACGAAGTCTTCGAACTGTCGACTACAGTCAGGCTTACGCCGTTAACGGCAATGCTGCCTTTCGGCACAGTGATGTGTCCAGGTTCTTTTGGTGAATATTCAAAAGTGAATTTCCAACTGCCGTCATTTTCGGTACTGGAAATACATTTTCCAACCACATCTACATGTCCTTGAACGTTGTGACCATCGAGCCGATCGCCCAATTTCACGCATCTTTCAACATTGATTTTGTCTCCTGCCCTCCAACTACTGATGGTTGTTTTCTGAATGGTTTCATCGATAGCGGTGACGCGATATTTGTTTTCTTTTATTTCAACCACAGTTAAACAAATTCCATTGTGCGCAAGGCTTTGATCTACTTTAAGTTCGTTGCTGAAATCGCACGAAAGCCAGAGCTCTAAATTGGTTCCAACGGTTTCCGTTTTTGCAATTTCCCCGAGCGATTCTATAATTCCAGTAAACATATTTTATTGTTGAGGTGAAGCCTGTGTGGCGTTCAAGATTTGGATATATCCCTCTTTGAATACAGGCACAATTCCCTGAAGACGAATGGTGTTGACCATTAGAGTGTAGTAGTAGGTTCCCGCACTGACAAGGTTTTGCGTCTTTTGATCGGTTGCATTCCAGCCAATATCCGGATCTGATGTTTCGAAGAGCAGTGTACCGTATCTATTGAAAATTTTAAGGTCAATGCTTTCAATGGATCGGTATGGAAAGGGTTTTAGAATATCGTTCAGCCCGTCTAAGTCTGGGGTAATAATATTTGGAAGTTCATATGTTGGGCAGTTGTCTATGCACACCACATTCGAAGGCGCGCTTTCATTCTGGTGAAGTTCTCCGTCGGGCCAGAGGTTCAATGAATCCAATGCGGTAATGTAGAAGCAACCCGCGATGCTTTGCAATCCGTTTGGATGAAGGAATTCGAATTCTGCGTTGCTGACGCCATTCAAGGTTCCCAGTAAGGAGTATTGACTGGTATCTGTTTGGGCGTAATAGATGTTGTAAGCCGTAATGTCTTGTGAACACGACGGGTCAATGTTGTACCAGGAAATTTGAAGGGAAGGAATTTCACAATTGTTAATTTGAGAAATGAGAGGTGGGCATGGCGGTGTTGCGTCGAAAGGACTTGCGCATACTTCCTGACTAAAATTGTACAAAGAGTCTGGAACATTAGGCGCACCGTATGATCCCAGTGTAAGTATTTTGTAACAGTAGTTTGCATTGTTTACTAAACCTGTGTCGAGGTATTGCGGTGCAGTTGTTTCATTCAATAAAGAATAAATTAATTCTCCTGGTGCCTTCCTGTAAATGAAATAGCGCGAGTTTATCCAAGGGAACTGACCAAGCACATTCAGCTGTATGGCATTGTCCATGGGCGTTGCAACAAGCCATGGCGAAGTTGCGCTGGAGGAATATCCAACGACGTCTTCATTCGAATAAAATTTAACACGGTATTTTTTGAGTGCAGTGAAGGTGTCTATGTTTGAATGGTAGTAAATCGTATCTCCCGTATTTAAAATGGTGAAAGGATCCGATGCGAAAATGGTTTGCCAAGTTCCGTTGTTGTCGAATTCCAATTCATAGTGATAGGGAGGAAGGAAAGCGAGCGTGTCAAGCTGTGAAGGAGGCGACCACCAAACGGTATCACTTCCAACCGAAATATCTGTTGTTTCAATACTCACTTTTGTAATGACAGGAATGTCCTTTTTAATTTGTACACAGGCCTCTTCGCTGGCGTAACTCAATGCGCCGTCTGGCCATACGGTGACAATGCGGTAGCAGAAGGGAACACCGAATCCAGGCGCGTTATCTTGGTAAAAATTGCTGTTCGCGCCAAGTGTTTGTCCAATGTAAACGAATCCGGTATAAGCAGGCATACCCACTTCGCAATCAGAAGGGTTGAAGTTATATCCGTTTTGTTTTCTATAAATGAAATAGCGAACGTTTGCTAATTCGTAGTTGGAAAAAGAACTGAGGCACGGCGAAGGATTCCAAGAAATTCCCACGGTTGATCCCACAGCATTGGCTTGAACGTTTTGAACTTTAGGGGCGACAACAGTAATGTTTACGGACTCAATATCAGCCAATGGAACGAAACCGTTATCGAGTGCTTCAAAGCTTACTGTATATGGTGTTGCGCGCACCTCATCGCATTCCGGATTCCAATAGAACGTATCGGTGAACGTATTGAATTCGGCTTCATTAACAACGTTGGTTAATGGTCCGCCAAAAGCGCTAATGAAGACAGCGTTTCCATTTGGATCAGTTGCGTTGACATCGAATTGAATGGTGCTTCCTGCTTCAACGCAATAGTCGGGAAGCGGAGCGATAACAGGAGGCTGATTGTTGCAGGTTATAACAGTAATTTGCATGTCGCGAATGACATACCCGACTAATAATCCATCTCGAAATTCTTCAATTTTAATTGCAATATTGAATTCACCTGCCAACGGCGGAACAACCCACGTAACATCACCAGTTTGAGAATCAATACTGAAAACATCAGAACCGTTAACAGTACTGGCGTCCGGCAGTAACCAGCCGGCCAGAGCTATCGCATCTGCACCCATGCATGGCACGAGCGAGTATACCAAGGAATCTCCATCTGGATCGAACGCGACGGGATTGTGTATCCACGGTTGATTTAGACAAGCGTCTTCAATGGGCATTTTTAATAGCTGCACAGAGTTGTTATGTCCGGTTGCTGGGGATATAACGAGCATGGTCTGAATCGTGAAGACTTGATTCACAGAATTCAAAATGTTTATGACACCTTCGTTTCTGTTGGGGTCTTCCATGATCAAATAGTAGACTCCAGGACCTAAGTAGGTGTGATAGCCGATATATTGATTTCTCTTTGCGTCTCCAGAACCTAAAATTGTTTGAGAGCTTCGTTCTAAGCTGTCGAGCTGATTTTCCGAGGTACCTGAAGGTTCGTCGCCCCATCTAATTTTTAAAAACGGACGGTCAGCTGCGAAGGAGCTAGCCTTTGTAATTGTGTTAATGGTTACTTTGTAGGTGTAGCCACTTACATGCTCGTAAACGATTTCTCCCGCACGATTGTGTGTAGCCCAAGCCGCGACAGCTGTGATCCAAATGCACAATGTGAGTAGGAGTTTGCGATTCATTTTACATAAGACAATCTATGTTGTCATTTAGTTTACTTACTCAACACAAATTTTTGTTCTAGCAATTCCGTTTTCTGAAACGACTTCAAGAATGTAATATCCTGGAGCAAGATCACTAACTGAATGAAAACGAGAATAGGTGTTCATTTGTTTCACACATTTTCCGTCTGTGGATAATATTCTTAATTGGAATATTTGAATGTTTGAAGGAAGATTGAGTTGAATAGATTCCTTTGCTGGATTCGGATAAACGTGAAGTTGGAAGTTTCCATTTAAACTTTCAACGCCATCCACGATTTCCAAGTTAACACAGTAGTCTTCCACTTCGCCGTAACCATAGGTTCCGCAAGAGGTAGGAGGATCTCCTGCACCGAATATTCCAACATAAGCCATTCCAACACGCATGCGCGTGCCTCCTGCAGCAAGAGCGGAGGCGACAGGAACGGTAATCGTTCCAGTTACTGTATTTTGTGATCCGCTTCCTGCATCGAATGCCAGTTCCTGGGGTTCATCGAACGTTCCATTGGCGTT
>CAMCUG010000080.1 GCA_945878835.1 Chryseobacterium gleum
CTTTACTTTTGTTGAAACAAAATTCCCCGAGAAATCAATCTTGGGGTTTACTCGTTTGATGAAGCACGCATGAAACCACGTCTTTCCATTTGGGAAAAAGAAATAGCATCGATTGAAAATAAAATCGCAACAGAAAAAAGCAAACTTCATTTAAGAGGTTTGGCTGGAAGTGCCCCTGCTTTCATTTGCAGTGCTTTTTATTCTTCTTCTCCAGTTACTCAATTGGTAGTGCTCGACGACAAAGAAAAAGCTGCCTACTTCCTGAATGACCTTGAAGCTATTCTTGAAATTGGATCCGACGAAAAGGAACAAGAGAAAACACCGGTGCTCTTCTTTCCGCGAACAGCACGCCTAGCTTACGATATAGAGACCACTCAAAATGCAAACATTGCCATTCGAACAGAGGTGCTAAATAAACTTCAGAAGAATAGAAAAAACTACATTATCGTTTCATACCCTGAAGCACTGTTTGAAAAGGTTGTCACTCATCACGAACTCGAAAAAAACACCTTCAGCATAGATGTGGGACAATCTTACTCCATGGATTTCATTGATGAAGTTTTTATTGAATTTCAGTTTGAAAAAGTAGATTACGTATACGAACCCGGACAGTACGCCGTACGCGGAGGTATTGTCGACGTTTTCTCATTCAGTTATGAATATCCCTACCGCATTGAATTCTTCGATGAAGAAGTAGAAAGCATTCGAAACTTCGATCCAGCTACGCAGCTTTCCGTGAACAAAATGACGAAAGCCATTATTGTTCCGAATACCCATTCGAAACATTCAGAAGAAGTGCGCATTGGGCTACTCGATTTCCTTCCGTCCAACACTGTTGTTTGGATGAGCAACACCGAATCTTCACTTGCACAATTTCAAGCTGAAATGGAAAAGGCAGAAGAGCGATTCAACCGACTTTCCGATACCATTTCGCACGATAAACCGGATGAACTGTTCACTTCGAAAAAAGAATGGTTAAAACAGCTTGAAGCTAAACGCGTAATTGAATTCGGAAGTAAGCGTCAATTCCTCGGAGAAACCGAAGACTTCCATTGCACGCCTCAACCTTCCTTCAACAAAAATTTCGAAATGCTTGCTGAGCATTTGGAGAACTTGATTCAGCAAGGATACAAAGCACACATTGTTGCAGGCCAGTCCAAGCAGTTAGAACGACTCGATCAAATATTTCACGACAAGAAAAAAGACATCGCCTACATTCAAGAAATTCTCGAAATAAGCGAAGGTTTCATGAATCAGAATAAAAAAATTCTGTACTACACCGACCACCAAATCTTCCAACGTTACCATCGATTCAAACTGAAAGAAGGGTTCAAGAAAAATAAAGAAGCGCTTACGCTGAAAGAAATTCTTGCACTGCAACCAGGAGATTATGTAGTGCACATAGACCACGGCGTTGGCCAATTCAGCGGGTTACAGAAAATTGATGTGAATGGAAAAGAACAAGAAGCCATTCGTCTAACCTACAAAGGCGGAGATATTCTTTACGTCAGCATTCACTCGTTGCACCGCATTAGCAAGTTTTCTGGGAAGGAAGGAACTGCACCTTCCATGGACAAACTCGGAAGCAACGCATGGCAAAACTTAAAGCGTAAAACGAAAACGAAGGTGAAAGAAATTGCCTTCGATTTAATTAAGCTTTATGCAAAGCGGAAGTCAACAAAAGGATTCGCCTTTCAACCCGACACATACATGCAAACCGAATTAGAGGCTTCTTTTATGTATGAAGATACTCCCGATCAATACAAGGCCTCTGTTGCAGTGAAAGAAGATATGGAAGCGGCATTCCCGATGGATCGCTTGGTATGCGGAGATGTTGGGTTCGGGAAAACAGAGATTGCTATTCGCGCGGCGTGCAAGGCGGTTGCTGACGGAAAACAAGTGGCTGTGCTTGTTCCAACAACCATTCTTTCCATTCAACATTACAAGAGTTTCAAATCTAGATTGAAAGATTTCCCAGTAACGATTGAATACATCAATCGTTTCAAAACAGCGAAACAAAATTCAGAGACACTTGAGAAGGTGAAAAACGGGAAAGTCGATATACTTATTGGTACCCACGCCATCCTCGGAAAACGCGTGGTCTTCAACGATCTTGGCTTAATGATTATTGACGAAGAACAGAAATTCGGAGTAGCGGCAAAAGACAAATTGAAATTGCTTCGCGCGAATGTTGATGCGTTAACGCTTACTGCCACGCCTATTCCAAGAACTTTGCAATTTTCACTCATGGGTGCGCGCGACTTGAGTATCATTCAAACAGCACCACCAAATCGCGTTCCTATTCGCACCGAATTAATTCCATTTGGAGAAGAAATTGTTCGCGATGCCATTAGCTACGAAGTGCAACGAGGAGGACAAGTTTTCTTCGTACATAACCGCGTGCAAAACTTGCGCGAGATGGCAGGATTGATTCAACGCGTCTGTCCCGATGTGCGCATTGGCATTGGTCACGGACAATTGAGCGGCGAAGACCTGGAAGAGGTGATGAACAAATTCATTGAAGGAGAATTCGATGTGTTGGTTTCCACTTCCATTGTTGAAAGTGGTATTGATATTCCGAATGCCAACACGATAATGATCAACGATGCACATCATTTTGGAATGAGCGATCTTCACCAATTACGCGGACGCGTTGGGCGAAACAACAAGCAAGCGTTTTGTTATTTGTTAAGTCCCCCTACTCACATGCTCACAGACGATGCAAAGAAACGCTTGACAGCCATTGAGCAGTTCTCTGATCTTGGATCTGGAATGCACATTGCCATGCGCGACTTAGACATTCGGGGCGCTGGTAATTTGTTGGGTGGAGAGCAGAGTGGATTCATTAATGAATTGGGATTCGAAACGTATCAGAAAATTTTAGATGAAGCCCTTCAAGAATTGAAACAAGAGCACTTCCAAGAATTGTACGAAGAAGAAATGAAGAAAACCGCTTCCTTCGTAAAAGATACTGTGCTCGAGACCGACTTTGAATTGCTTATTCCAGATGAGTATGTTGGAAATATTTCTGAACGCATTGCGCTCTACAAAGCCCTCGACGATATGGAGAAGGAGGAAGAAATTCAGAAGTTCGCAAAAGACCTGGAGGACAGATTCGGTCCTATTCCGAAGCCCGTTATTCAATTGATAGATACTATGCGCTTGCGTTGGAAGGCAAGGGAAATTGGATTCGAAAAACTAGTGTTGAAGAGTGGAAAAATGATTGGTTACTTCATTTCGAAACAAGACTCACCGTTCTACCAAAGCGAAGCCTTCACGCGCATTTTGAACTTCATTAAACTCAATCCGGTTGCTGGGAAAATGTATGAGAAAGATGAGACGCTTCGCATTGCATTTCCAGAAGTACAAAACATGGACAAAGCCAATCGCTTGTTAAACGCTTTAGCCGAAGGCTCTAAATTATAATCAAGCACACTATTATTGTAAATTTGCACACTTTCAAAAACTACTATGACATCACCAAGAGTTCGTGTTCGTTTCGCGCCCAGTCCCACAGGCCCTTTGCACATGGGTGGAGTTCGCACAGCATTATACAACTATCTTTTTGCCAAGAAACACGGCGGGGATTTTATCATTCGAATTGAAGACACCGACCAAACACGCTATGTTCCAGGTGCTGAACAATATATTTTAGATTCATTGAAATGGTGCGGCATTGAACCCACTGAAGGTGTTGGTTACGGCGGAAAGCACGAGCCTTATCGTCAGAGCGAAAGAAAGCCCATGTACAAGGCGTATGCGGTAGAATTGATTGAAAAAGGTTGGGCATACTACGCATTCGATACTCCTGAAGAATTAGATAACATTCGCAAGCAAGCCGAATTGGCGAAAATGCCGAACTGGCAATACAACAGCATTTCGCGCATGACCTTGAAGAACTCATTGACCCTACCTGCTGATGACGTTGCTGCTCGATTGGAAAAAGGAGAACCGTTCGTTGTGCGTTTCAAAATGCCAAGAAACGAAGAAGTCCGTTTTCAAGATATCATTCGCGGATGGGTGGTATTCTCTACAAACGAACTCGACGACAAAGTACTTTACAAGTCAGACGGAATGCCAACGTATCATTTGGCGAATATTGTAGACGATCACACCATGGAGATTAGTCACGTTATTCGTGGGGAAGAGTGGTTGCCATCTGCGCCGCTTCACGTAATGATGTACAGAGCATTCGAATGGGAAGCACCGTTGTTCGCGCATTTGCCGTTAATCTTGAAACCCGACGGCAACGGAAAATTGAGCAAGAGAGATGGAGATCGTTTAGGATTTCCTGTCTTCCCTTTGCAATGGACAGACCCTGAAACCGGAAATATTTCAAGTGGATACCGCGAAAGCGGATATCTTCCAAAAGCCTTCATTAACATGTTGCTTTTGTTGGGTTGGGCACCGAGCAACAACCAAGAAATTTTCACAATGGATGAAATGGTTGAAGCCTTCACCATTGAACGTGTTGGAAAATCAGGTTCGAAATTCGATCCGGAAAAAACGAAGTGGTTCAATCAACAATACATGCGCAACACGCCACGTGCTGAACTAGCGGAAATGATTATGCCCGCCATTCAAGAGCGCGGTTATGATGTGTGTGCCGAGTATGTTGAAGGCGTGATTGAGCTTATGCTCGAGCGGGCAGTATTTCCAAAAGATTTATTGGACGGTGAATATTTATTTGTAGATCCAACTTCTTACGATGAAGATGCTGTTGCCAAGAAATGGAAAGTAGCTGAATCCGCCGCTATCCTTCAAAAATGGTCAGCGGTTTTAGAAACACTTGAACCTTTCACAGTAGAATCTATTGACGTTGCTATGAAGCAATTCTTGGCAGACAACAGTTTAGGAATGGGCGCTGTAATGCCTTTGTTTAGACTTGCATTAACGGGAGTTCTTACAGGACCTGGTGCATCGCATGTTGCTGCGTTAGTTGGAAAAGAATTCGTTTTACCACGCATTCAAAAATGCATTGACACTTTAGGATAAAATGAAAATTCAATTGAATAATATTCAAGTTCGCGCGCAACACGGATGCTGGAAAGAAGAGGAAGTCATTGGTGGCGATTACCGCGTAGATGTGTGGATTGAAGGCGCTTTCGAAGTGTCGGCTGAAACCGACGATTTAGAAAAAACGATAGACTACGTTGCAGTAAAAGAATTGGTTTACACTGAAATGAAAGTAAGAGCCAAGTTAATTGAAACAGTTTTGGTTCGCATGCACACGGCAATGAAACTTCGCTTCCCGAACGCTCATTCGGTTGGAATTCGTTTGACGAAGATTAACGCGCCGATGGGTCACCAAGTGGAAAGCGTTAGTGTTGAAATGGAAGGTTAAACCAATTTGTTCGCTACCAAGTATTCTGCTATTTGAACTGCATTGGTGGCAGCTCCTTTGCGAAGGTTATCGCTAACAATCCAGCAATTCAACGTATTGGCTTGAGACTCGTCGAGGCGAATGCGTCCAACAAAAACGCTATCACTCTCCGCAGCATGAATGAGCGGCATTGGGTAAAGTTTTTGTTCAATATTATCTACCACTTCAATTCCTGGGAAGGCACTAAGCGCCTCTTTCACTTTTGTAATATCTGGAGCATTTTCGAATTCAATGTTTACCGATTCTGAATGTCCGCCCATTACTGGAACTCTTACCGCGGTAGCGGTTACTGCAATGGAATTGTCTTCCATAATCTTCTTGGTCTCGAGAATCATCTTCATCTCTTCCTTCGTGTAACCGTTCGATTGGAACACATCGATCTGAGGAATGAGATTCATATCTATGGTGTGCGCATATGCCTTCTCTCCTTCCTTCCCAGCCCGCTCATTCATGAGCTGATCCACAGCAACCTTTCCAGTTCCTGTAACACTTTGGTAAGTTGAAACTACTACTCGTTTAATCTTACATAAGTCGTGAAGCGGCTTCAAGACCATTACCATTTGAATAGTACTGCAGTTTGGGTTCGCTATTATTTTGTTATGCGCATTTATGCAGTGTGCATTAATTTCCGGAACCACCAAGGGCACTCCTTCAGTCATTCGCCACACACTACTGTTGTCTATGACTACACATCCTATTTCCGCAAACTTCGGTGCCCACTCTAAACTTGCTTCTCCACCTGCAGAAAACAAGGCAATATCCGGAGAAGCCGCTACAGCCGTGGCTAAGGAAACAACAGTCCAATCTTTTCCGCAACAAGAAACTGTTTGCCCGACGCTCTTTTCAGACGCAACTGGAATGATTTCATCGTAAGGAAATTTACGTTCTTCAAGAATTTGAAGCATCTTTTTTCCAACCAATCCGGTAGCTCCTACAACTGCAATTCGCATACATATGTTTTTCACGAAATTACTACTTGTGCATTTTAGTTTCGAAAGAATAATTACAAAACATTTCTCATGCACTACAAAAAATTTATTACCCTAGCGTTTGCACTTTCTTCGTGCTCGCCTGTACCCTGTCAAATCAACGATAATTTCAGCGACGGCAACTTCAACATGAATCCCACATGGGCCGGTTCCACTGATGTATTCGTCGTGAACGTCAGTCAAGAATTGCAGGTGTTCAACGCAACCGGCGGACAGAGCTACCTCTCTGCACAAACAAGTAACCCCTCCATTGACAACAAAGAATGGCGCTTTACAGTGAAACAAACGTTTTCAGGTAGCGACAACAACCACAGCAGAAT
>CAMCUG010000081.1 GCA_945878835.1 Chryseobacterium gleum
CTCGGATTGCATGGACTTAAAGAAGTAAATGGTTGTCGATTGTTCGGTGTAGGAAAAGATATCTAGATCACCATCGTTGTCGTAATCCGTGATAGATGGAACGTCTAGACTTACGGTATAGATTGGTGCCGCGAACGGACTTCCAAAATCGTAATTCGACTGAATAGTGGCGCCATTGTCGACAGGTTCAAAAGATAATTCGCCGTTGGTTGAAGTGTTCTTCCACAATTTAATTCCGCTGTAATAATTAGTAAAAATATCTTCCTTCCCATCGCAGTTATAATCTCGTAATAAAACCCAATTAGTTAATCCGGTTGGAAAGGCATTGTTGTATTCGCGGGTGTATCGATAATAGGTATCGCCTTGCACATCGCCCATGTTAATGAAAATAGAAATGCGCGAACCAATTCGATCGAAAATAAAAATATCCTTGTTCCCATCTCCGTTTGCGTCTATCCTTGAAATCTGACACGAGTTCAATCCACCTGCCCAAGGGTTCTGAAGATAAAATCCGTCTGCGCTAACCGGAGTTGTGTATGAGCGCGTAAGTGGCTGCGCGATGGCTATTCCGCAAGCGAAAAGGAACAATAAGACGACAGAGTATTTCATACCCCTCAAAGATAGCATTTGCACGTTAACACTTTAAGAAGTTTCTTTGCAGCATGAACGCATCTCTTACATTTCTATTGGTAGCCTTGAGCATTGTCATTGCCGGTACGATTATTTTCTTTCTTATGGAAAAACAACATCGTCACAATGAGCAACGTTGGCAGTTAGAATTGGGCAAAGCCAATGCAAGTGCGCTTGCTTCCTTGCGTCTTTCAGCTTACGAGCGATTGATTGTTATGTTGGAAAGATCAAGACCGAGCAGCATTGTCTTGCGCAGCAATCGTTCGGGAATGACCTGCACGTTGTTGCAGTTGGAAATGATTCGCAACATTCGCGAAGAGTTCGACCACAATGTTTCGTTGCAGATTTATGTAAGCGAACATACGTGGGCGAGTATTCAGCAAGCGAAGAGCGACATCTCTGAACTATTCAAGGTTTCTTACTCGAAAGTTAATCCGAACGACAACAGCATGTCCCTCAGCAATTTTGTCTTAGAGATGGAAGCGGCTGTTGGAAATCCGGCTGTTGAGAATGCGTTGAGAATGTTAAGGATTGAGTTGATGTCGCATTACGCGTGTTGAGCGAATTTTTATATTGATTTTTACCATACCTTTATCAAAAATATAATTTAAAATGAAAAAACTTATAGTATTTCTTTTGTTTTTTCTTTTTATTAAAGAAGTGTTTTCTCAAACACCCGGATGCACGGATGCTACTGCATGTAATTACAATTCACTGGCCACAACTGATGATGGGTCATGTACTTTCGCCCAACGCTATTATGCTGATACTGATGGTGACACTTACGGAAACTTAAGCGTAGGTATTTTGAATTATGGAGGCGTAGTTTCTGTAGAAGAGAATGATGATATTGTTGTTGTTATTAATAATGTAGATATAATTAACTCGGGAGCTGTCATTTACTTCCAGATCCTTGTCAATACAGCATTGACTTTCGATTGGTCATATGTTTCGACAGGATCTACACCTATAAATACTCCAGTAACATGGTATAATTCTAATTACGGCGTTTTTGCTGGTCAGGAGCTATATCCAATATTAAATCCTAATGGCGGCACAACCCAGTCGGGAACGTTTTCTGCTGCTTGTTTAGCAGGTAGCATTATTGCACTTTATTTCCAGAATATAACTCCAAATGTTGGCCCAGGGAGCACTACATTAATAATCTCGAATTTTAGTGCTTTCGCAGCCATGGATTTTCACTCTTGTGTTCAAGAGCCAGGTTATGTCTCAAATAACACCGATTGCAATGATAGTGACCCTGCTGTATACCCAGGTGCAACTGAAGTATGTAACGGTGTAGATGATAACTGTAACAATCAAATCGATGAGGGGCTATTGAGCACTTACTACGCTGATACCGATGTTGACGGTTACGGCGATGCGGGTTCAAGCGTTCAAGCATGTTCTCAACCAGCAGGATATGTTACCACTAACACGGACTGTAACGACAGCAACGCTGCAGTTAACGTAGGTGCAACTGAAGTATGTAATGGTGTAGATGATAACTGTAACAATCAGATTGATGAAGGATTAACCTTCACCAACTACTATGTTGATACCGATGGAGACGGATACGGAGCAGGAACAGCAACGAATGCATGTTCTCAACCTGCCGGATATGTTACCACTAACACCGACTGCAACAACAGCAACGCTGCAGTTAATCCAGGAACTACAGAGTCGTGTAACACCGCTTACGACGATAATTGCAATGGATTAATTAACGAAGGTTGCCAAGTATGCCCAGGGGGAGAAAATCCATCCACAGCAACTACAATCACTCCTGCTCTTTGGCCAAATTGTAGTCCCCCCGTTAGTGGCACATTGGTGAATGCATTAATTTCTAGTGATGCCAATACTATTTGCTTAACGGGTGAAGACAAGTGGCACCAATTCGTCGCAACTTCAGAAGGTGTTAGTATCGTTGTTAACTCAACGTCTAATAATATCTTAATTGAATTGCAAACGGCTGCTGGTGTTCTAGTAGCACAAGAGAATGCTGTGTCTGGTCTTGGTGGTGAAATTTTAAACCACAGCGGATTAACTGTAGGTCAAGTGTACAAAATAGGTGTGCGTAATTACAACAGTGCTTCAGGTTCTGGTGCTTACACCATCTGTGCTAAAATGTTGAAGCGCGGTGGTTGTGACTCCGGACCGGGTCCATACACATTGTGTCAGATCTTCAAGGCAACTTGGGCTGGTGCAATTGGAACTAGCTACACGTTTACATTCACTGGGGTATCTGGTCCTGCTTTGGGAAACGTATATACACGCACTCAAAGCTCAGACAACTGTCTCTTAAGCAACGTATTTCCAACTTTACCATACGGCTCTACCTACAACGTGCTAATCACAAATATACACCCACTTCTCAACGCTGCTGGTGTAGTGGAATTCATTTCAGTTCCAGCTTTATCGCCTTGCACAATGATTACTAGTCCCCAGCCACTTACTGCATTGAAGTTAAATGACAGATGCGCTGCTGGACCGCGGAACCGCGGGGCCTCAGTAACATCTCTTCCTTGGGTTTGTGGGATAAGTGATTGGCGCTGGGAATTCACCGAAGTAAATTCTATGGGTTCTCCAATTGCTGCTCCAATTGCTGTAAACAGAGGCGCAGCTTCTAACCTCCTTAATTTGGGTACTGTAGCGCAATTGGCATACGGTAAAACGTACTCTGTTCGCACTGCTCCATTATTATCATATACTGGGTCAAGTTATCAATGGGGAGTTCCCCAATGTATGAGTATATGTTCGAGTAACGGCAGTTGTATGGTTTTGGATTCCGACGGGAGACCACCGGCACCACAAACCGAGAAAATGGACAAAGCATATAATGTTAACCTGAGTTTATATCCGAATCCAACTCAAGGTGCCAGTGTGAACATTAACCTTACGGGTGTTGAATCAGAAAACGTACATATTCGCATAATAGATGCTATGGGTCGTCAAGTATGGAGCAACCGTTATTCAGTTAGTGGAGTGTTAAATACAAATATTAGCTTCGAACGTCCACTTGCACGGGGTTTGTACCTTGTTGAAGCCATCTTCAACAGTGAACTTCAAACCCAACGAATGCTGGTTCAATAAACGCGTAAGAGGGCGAATTGCTTCGCGAGGGTCTTTGACGAAGGTTGCAAGCAACGAGGGTCTTCGACGTTTCTAATTACGAAGTTCATCTAATCCTGACAACCCTTCCAACCTTAAGATCTCTCTCCACCGCTGTTATCTCAAACTCCCCAAGTCTTTTGGAGGAAGAAATGTAGATTAGACTTTCTCCATATACATTTTTCAAAATTGTATCTGGAAGATTTGCGAAAGAGATGCGTCCTGGGATTAAATGATGACCAATTTCTTTGTTCAATGCAACTCTATTGTTTGAAGGCACTAAAGCTTGATATTTATCGAGTCCCTTCGTGCGAAGAACCGCGTCGGAAGGGACTAACAACGTGTATTCGTTTTTCTCTATTGAATCAGCCCAAGCGCTCAATTCAACTAAACTGCCCCACACAGAGGTTTCATATTCCGAATTCAAAAAAGTTAGAATATTCTCTTCCTTCTTCGAATAAACCGAACGTTCATTCGGCTTCGATGCCGAAATAGAATTGTCCGGCTCTGAACTAGAACAGGCCTGTAGCAGAAGAATTAATCCAAAGCAAAAGATCTGTTTCATTTCAATATAAAATTTAAGCTTTCACCTTCGGAGAGGCCGAAAGCAATGCTTCACTTGCGTAATCTTTAAAATTCTCAAAGTTGGAAACAAACTTCTCAGCCAAATCATTCGCCTTCGCGTCGTATGCATCCTTGTCTGACCAAGTGTTACGCGGATTCAACATTTCAGCAGGAACCTCTGGACAAGAAGTTGGCATTGCCAATCCGAACACTTCGTGCGTCGCGAATTCAACATCGTTCAACTTTCCTCCCAACGCTGCTGTAATCATTGCACGTGTAAAGCTTAATTTCATGCGACTTCCCACACCGTATGAGCCTCCAGACCAACCCGTGTTGATTAACCACACTTGCGCTCCGCTCTCATCGATCTTCTTTCCTAACATCTCAGCATAAGCCGTCGGATGCAGCGGTAAGAATGGCGCTCCGAAACATGCACTGAATGTCGCCGTTGGCTCAGTGATTCCAGCTTCAGTACCGGCAACCTTCGCGGTGTATCCGCTAATGAATTGATACATTGCTTGCTCTCTCGAAAGCTTACTAATTGGAGGCAATACCCCGAACGCATCGCAAGTCAAGAAGAAAATATTTTTCGGAATTCCACCTACACTTGGATTCATCGTATTATCGATGTGCTCCAGCGGATAGCTCACACGTGTGTTTTGTGTCTTCACGCTTTCGGCATAATCAGGAGTCACTCCGTCGTCTTCGAATCCAATGTTCTCTAACAACGCCCCGAACCTAATCGCATCGTAAATCTGAGGTTCTTTCTCACGAGACAGGTCAATCGTCTTCGCGTAACATCCACCTTCAAAATTGAAAACAGTTGTGTCCGCCCAGCCGTGCTCGTCGTCACCTATTAATCTTCTATTCGGATCGGAAGACAATGTCGTTTTTCCCGTTCCTGAAAGGCCGAAGAATATTGCAGTATCGCCGTCTTTACCTACGTTCGCAGAACAGTGCATAGACAATACATTTTTCTCGTGTGGAAGAACGAAGTTCAATACAGTGAAAATTCCTTTTTTGATTTCACCGGTGTAACCCGTTCCACCAATAATGGCCATCTTCTTTGTGAAATCGATAATTGCGAAATTGTGCTGACGCGTTCCGTCGATTTCTGGATCGGCCA
Source organism: Chryseobacterium gleum (assembly GCA_945878835.1). Taxonomy (GTDB): domain Bacteria; phylum Bacteroidota; class Bacteroidia; order Flavobacteriales_D; family Sanyastnellaceae; genus CAIZGX01. The sequence goes on from CAMCUG010000081.1 coordinate 5,432, forward strand.
TGAATTCCGGGGCACAGATGACGTGCCACTCTGGTGTCATGGTTGTTAACTCTTCCGCAGTTGGACGCAAGAACATATTGCTTGCGAACATGTTGCTCCATGGAAATTCTGTTACTACACGCACATTCATGCGGTAGCGAGGGTCTGCGCAGACATAGGCGTCGCGCACATATACTTCGCGACCGTTAAGGTGAGCGCACATACGCTCATGCAAACGGGTGAATTTATCTGAATCGAATGGAATGTTGAATTGGCTCCACCAAACACTGTTTTCAGTAGAAGCGTCTTTTACAATAAACTTGTCTTGTGGAGACCTGCCAGTGAATTCTCCGGTATCAATGGCTAAAGCGCCCGTATTCGTGAGTGTTCCCTGAGAAAGTAAAATGGTTTCTTCAACCAATTCTGCAGGAGTCATGTTCCAATATGCAGTGGAAACATGTTTAAGTCCGAGGTAGGCTAACGTTGCGCCTTCGGGACGTGTACCGATGTTTGTCATGAATAAAAATTTGGTTCGACTATCATTGAATCGTTTGGTAAATATAATAATAAAAAAAGGGGTGAGAATCCCCGAAACTCAACCCTTTCTCAACCATTAACGGTTTGAAATGTTGATTAATTATTCTAAGTATAACTCTATCAGTCCTTCAGGGGCTGAAGTAGAAATGGTTTTGCTCTCGTCATCTATTTCTAAAACGAATTCGGGTTGAAGGGGAAGCAAGATGAGTTTGCCCGTATTGTGACGAATCTCTAGCTGTGGATTCTTTCTGTTTTCCACCACCTCTTCCACTATACCAATGTTTCCATGTGTTTGGTCAAAAACCTCGTAACCCACCCAATTCACCATGTCTCTGCGGTCTTCGTCTTTCACCGAGAGTTCGGTTAAGCGCACATACACCATGGACTTCAGCAAAGACTTGGCAGCTGCTTCATCGTTCACCCCAGCCAATCTCACTTTGGCGGAATCATTTGTCTTCGGTTCGAAAAGCTCAATTTTATATGGAACCAGACTGTCCTTGATTTCCAAAAAAAGAAATTTCAATTCCTTATAATCAGCAACCTTTGAGGTATCTAGAAACACAGTCAACTCTCCTTTGTATCCATGAAGCCTGGTGATTTTTCCCAGGCAGTGCATTTCGTCTTTGTTCATGTTGCGAAGATAATGATGTAATTTTGCACCACTTATGAAAAGATCACTTC
>CAMCUG010000082.1 GCA_945878835.1 Chryseobacterium gleum
AGTGGGTTTAATCCGTTTATTTATTTTCGATTCTAATGAAGAGTAATAAACTGCATACCTTTTTGTTCGTCTTGGTCATTGCGGCTTTGTTTCTCCCCATTATTCAAATGGTGAAACCGTTTGTTGAAGTGGGTCCACTTTTCGGTTCAATTGTTCCTACTGCAAAAGATTCGCTCACGCTGGAAGCGTGGTTCGATGGCACTTACCAAGAGAATCGAAACAAGTACATCAACGAGCAATTCGGGTTTCGAAACACTGCCGTTCGTCTGCACAATCAGATTGCTTTTTCACTTTTCAGAAAGGCGAAGGCCAACGGGGTAATCATTGGGAAGGAAGATTATTTGTACGAGATCAAATACATCAATGCCTTTCGCGGCGCGGAAGAGATTAATCAGTCTGAACTCGATTCTAATTTATTTATGTTGAAGGCTATTCAATCGAAGTTGAAGGAGAGAGGTGTTGAATTTGTAGTGGTGATGAATCCAGGAAAAGCTTCATTCTATTCGGAATACATTCCCGATGAATTCCCGATTGTTTCAGACAGAAGTTATTATTCGGAATATCAGAAAGGACTTAAGGAACAGGGCATTCAGCACATCGATTTCGGAAATTGGTTTCGTGAAATGAAGGGCAAAACGTCTGCGCCGCTTTTCCCGAAAACCGGCATTCATTGGAGTCAGTATGGCGCAACATTAGCAGCCGATTCTTTGGTGAATTATTGTATGAAGCTTTTCGGAAAGACCATGAACGAATTCGGTTGGAATAAAAAAGAGCTTCCCCTTTCAACCAACATGGAAAGTGTTGACGACGACATTGGTTTGGGCATGAATTTGTATTCGCCCATTGAAGTGCTTCCGATGGCTTATCCGCGTGTAAGTGTGAAGTACAACGTAGACTCTGCAAACAAAGTCATACAGCCGAAAGTAGCGGTGATTTCGGATAGTTATTTTTTCAATTTAATGCAATTACCATGGGCGCCGGATATTTTTTCCGAATTGAATTTTTATTTCTACAACAAGCAGTTGCACAAGCGTCCGGAAGGCACCATGACTAACTCCGATCCGCTTTCACAAATGAAGGAAATTGAATTGTCGAATGTGGTATTTGTAATGGCAACCGAGTGCAACATGGATAAGTTGGGATGGGGATTTATTTCGAGTGCCTACAAGTATTTCGTGTTGGGAGAGAAATTTGATTCGTTTGAATTTCGGGTGCAAAAATTCAAGAATAATATCCTTTCAGACGAAGCGTGGGTGAAGGCCATTGCCGAAAAAGCCAAGCAGAACAAGGTTCCGCTCGACACCATGATTATGCGCGATGCGCGTTACATGGCGGAAATGGAATATTCAAATGGAAATTAGAATTTGCCTTTCGAGTGTTGTATTTTCGCATTACAAATGAAACTGGTCATAATTCCCACCTACAACGAATGCGAGAACATTGTTGAAATGATTCACGCTGTTTTGGATCAACCGCATGGGTTCCATTTGCTTGTGGTTGACGACGGTTCTCCGGATGGAACGGCTCTCATGGTGAAGGAAAAGCAAACTGAATTTGCCGGAAGATTGCACATCCTTGAGCGAAGCGGAAAGCTTGGTTTGGGAACGGCATACATTGCGGGATTCAAGTGGGGATTGAAGAATAACTATGAATACATCTACGAGATGGATTGTGATTTTTCGCACAATCCGAAAGATCTTCCTCGTTTACTAGAAGCCTGCGAAAAGAATCACGGTGTAGCTGTGGGTTCAAGATATGTGAAAGGCGGAGGAACAGTCGATTGGCCGTGGCACCGCAGAGTCATTAGCAAAGGCGGAAGTATATATGTCAATTTAATTTTAGGATTGGGCGTGAAAGACAGCACAGGCGGATTCGTCTGCTACCACCGAGATGTCCTTTCCAAAATGAATTTAGACGGCATTCAATTCATTGGTTACGCGTTTCAAATTGAAATGAAGTACAAGGCGAAGCGTCTTGGTTTTAAAATAGCAGAAGTTCCTATTCTCTTTGCAGATAGAGTGAAGGGAACGAGCAAGATGAGTTTGAATATTTTTCACGAAGCATTTTTCGGAGTACTGAAAATGCGCTTTCAAAAATTATAAGCACGATGCAAGTCATTAAAAATGTCACGGTTGTTAACGAAGGAAAACAGACCGTTAGTGACGTATGGATTAACGGTTCGAAAATCGCACACGTGTTGCCCGTTGGAACTTTGGATTACAACAACTCAGACTCCATTGTAGATGGAACAGGAAAGCATTTGTTCCCTGGATTAATCGACGACCAGGTTCATTTCCGCGAGCCGGGATTGACGCACAAAGGAGATCTTACCACTGAATCTGCTGCTGCTGCTGCGGGTGGAGTGACGTCATACATGGAAATGCCGAACACCAGTCCGAGCGCAACCACCCTTGAATTGCTCGAGCAAAAGTTCAAACGCGCAGAAGAAGTATCTACTGTGAACTACAACTTCTTCATGGGAGCCACTCCAGAGAACGCCGATATTTTGGCGCAAGTGAATCCGAAGGAAGTATGTGGAGTGAAAATTTTCATGGGATCTTCCACCGGAAATTTATTGGTAGAAAAGCGCGAAGCGTTGGAGATTATTTTCTCTAAGGTGAAGACGCTCATTGCTACGCACTGCGAAGACGACGGCATTATCAAAAGAAATTTAGAAGCGCTTCAAGCAACGGGCAGAACGCTCACTGCAGCTGACCATCCTGTTATTCGCAACGCAGAAGGATGTTACGCCTCAAGCTCTATGGCTGTTGAATTGGCGAAGAAGCACGATGCACGTTTGCACATTTTGCATATCAGCACCGCAAAGGAATTGGAGTTGTTTACAAATGCTATTCCGATGAAGGAAAAGCGCATCACAGCAGAAGCGTGTATTCATCATTTATGGTTTACGGAAGAAGATTATGCCACGAAAGGAAACTACATCAAGTGGAATCCGGCAGTGAAATCATTCAACGACCGAATGAACATTCGGGAAGCGGTGAACGACGGAAGAATAGACGTCATTGCCACCGACCACGCGCCGCATACCATTGAAGAAAAGGAACAAGAATACCTGAAAGCACCAAGCGGCGGACCGTTGGTTCAACACAGTTTGCAAGCGTTAATTGACCTTCACAGACAAGGTGTTTTCACCCTAGAAAAAATAGTAGAAAAGGCCTCTCATGCTGTTGCTGATCTCTTTCAAATCGACGGTCGCGGTTACATTCGCGAAGGCTACTTCGCCGACTTCGTCATGGTAGATCTATCTTCTCCCTACACTGTTACCAAAGAAAATCTCTTATACAAATGCGGCTGGTCTCCGTTCGAAGGACATACGTTTTCGAGCACGATCGTTTCAACCTGGTGTAACGGTAAGTTGGTGTTTGAGAATGGGAAGCTTACGGGTGTTAGAAGCGCTGAGGCGCTTACTTTCTCCGAAAGATGACACATTTCATGTGATGACCACCGCGTGGATGACGCTCCGCGAAGCGGTCATCGAACTTGTTCGTCATCGATTGTAAATCGTCATCAAACGAAGTTTGTCATCACCTCCGGTGTCATCGCAACTCCGTTGCGTCATCCGCTCCGCGGTCATCACACAAGGTGTGTGAAGGAAACATTTTCTTCACTTTTCGTTTCCAATGTAAAATTTGTGTCTATCTTTGCCGCGCTTTGGAAATAAAGAAACGACATATTCTCTCGGAAACACTTCAGTTGTTTTTGCAATTTGGGATCAAGAGTCTGACAATGGATGACATTGCAAAGAAGCTCTGTATCTCAAAGAAGACGCTTTATACGCATGTGAAAGACAAAGAAGATTTGTTGGGAAACGCAGTGGTACTATTCAGTAAAGCAGAACAACATCAGATCGAAGAAATTTGTAGTAGGGGTTTAAATGCCATTGATGAAAGTTTAGAGATTAAGCGTTGGGTGCTGGAAATGTTGCAGAACATACATCCGTCTGTGGCCTACGACATGGAGAAATTTCATCCAAAAGTTTATCAGAAAATGCTCGCTTCTCGTCAGGCTATCATTTACAAGTGCGTTTTCGAGAACATACAAAAAGGACAAAAAGACGGGTTGTACCGAAAGGAAATTAATCCGAATGTCTTAGCGAAATTATATGTGGGAAGAATGGAAGTGCTGTTCGATCAGAATTTATTTCCAAGTAAAGAATACAATGTGAGTGATGTCTACATGGAATGGTTTTCCTATCACATTCATGGCATGGCAACAGCAAAGGGAATAGAGTTGCTGAATAAAAACATTCTGAACACGTCAATTTCAACCAAGAAAAAAGCAACGAAAAAGCAATAATTCAATTCATGATAAAATTCAACATAAACAAAAAAATAAGTATCCTCTTGGCAGTGGCGCTTGGTTTTGTTTCTCTCGGAAACGCCCAGCAGTCGCTCACGTTGGCTGCAGCGAAAGAATATGCAGTGCAGAATGCCTTCCAAGTGAAATCGAAAAATTTCGATGCGCAATCAGCCAAACTTCAAACCGAAGAACTCATAGCCATTGGTCTTCCACAAATAAGCGGAAGCATTCAGTATCAGAATTTCATTGATCGTCCGACAAGCATTTTGCCGGGTGATTTTTTCGGAATGCCTGGACAAAATGTAGCAGTGCAATTCGGAGTTCCGCAAACATTAACGACAGGTATTAACGCTTCGCAACTGTTGTTCGACGGCTCATGGTTAGTGGGACTGCAAGCGTCTAAAGCATACGCGGCTTTGCAAAATAAAAACATTGTGAAGAGTGAAATAGAAGTGAAGCGCGCGACGGAAGAGGCTTATCATCTTGCAGTAATTGCGCAAGAAAGCATTGCGCTTTTAACCGCTTCTCGCGATTTATTGGCGAGCACATTGGAACACACGAAAGCATTGAAAACAGAGGGTTTCGTAGAAACGCAAGACGTAGAGCAATTGACGCTTTCGTTGAATGAATTGGAAGCGCGCATTCGCATGGCAAAGACTCAAGCGCTTATCGCGCAGACGTTGCTGAAGTTCACGATTGGAATGAATGTAGATGAGGAAATTACATTGGTAGATAACAGCGCAACTATTTTAGATTCATTCAATGCGCAGTTGGTGCAATCACCTTTCAACTTCGAAAACCTAATCGACAATCAAATCATTAAGGAAGGCTTGTCTCTTCAAAAATTAAGCGTGAAGAATCAGCAAGCGGGTTTGCTTCCAAACCTCGCTGCATTTTATAGTGTGCAACGTCAAGCGCAACGTCAAGAGTTTAACTTTTTAGATGGAAATGAGCCTTGGTATCCAACGCAATTGTGGGGACTTTCTATGAATGTTCCGATCGTTTCCGGAGGGCGTAAAACGAAGAGTATTCAACGCGCAGGCGTGGAAGTAAAGAGAATGGAAGAGACCTTGGCGTTTTCAAACAATGCTGCGAAATTGGAATATCAAGTGGGAATGGCAGAATACATGAACGCTACGCAGAACGTAGATCTAGCCACGCAATCTTACACTTTGGCTTCAAGCATCTTGAATAAAACACGGATCAAATTCGATCAAGGAACTTCTTCCAGCTTCGAATTGTCGCGACAAACTTCACAGTTGTTGCAAGCGGAAGTATCATTAATACAAGCGCGTTTGAGTTTAATGAACGCACAAACCAGACTTTCAAAATCGTTGAATGCATTATAATATTTTAAGAAAAAATGAAATCCATCAATATCTCGAAAATCGCAGCATCATTTGTTTTAGCTGCTGTGTTATTTGCTTCTTGCGGATCGAAAGACAAGAGCGCAGAATTGAACGACTTGAAAGCAAAGCGTTCTGAACTCGACGGAAAAATTTCAGCCTTGGAGCAAGAGCTGGGAATAACCAACGTGGTGAAAGCGCGTAAGATTATGACCACTGATGTAGTGGCTGCACCGTTCAAGCACTGTGTAGAAATTCAAGGAATGGTGGATGCGGAAAACAACGTAGTTGTTGCGCCACAAATTCCCGGATTGGTTACGAAAATTTATGTCCAAGAAGGCGATGCTGTCCAGGTAGGTCAGTTATTAGCTGAAACAGACAACAGCGCATACGCTGCGCAGATTGCTGCTATTCAACCCCAGTTGGAATTAGCGAAAGACGTTTTCCAGAGACAACAACGTCTGTGGGATCAGAAGATCGGAAGCGAGGTACAATACCTTCAAGCGAAGACGCAAGTGGATGCGTTGACCAAACAAATCAGCGCCGTTCAAGCACAGATTGAATTGACAAAAGTGAAGTCCCCCATTTCAGGAATTGTCGATCACGTCGGTGCACGTGTAGGTCAATTTGCAACCGCACAAAATCCAGATCCTTGTTTCCGTATCGTGAACTTGTCTTCATTGAAAGTGAAGGCTGAAGTTGCAGAAACATACGCGAACAAAGTGAAGAAGGGAAACAAAGTCATGTTGTACTTTCCAGACATCAGCACCGAAATTGAAGGAAGTATTTCCTTCACGGCGAAATTCATTAGTCCAATGTCGCGCACATTTACCGCAGAGGCAGCATTATCGGGTTCGAACGAAATGCTTCGTCCGAATATGGTAAGCGTTATGAAGATCGTTGACTATGAAAATGCAGCCGCAATTTTAGCTCCGTTGAATTTAAT
>CAMCUG010000083.1 GCA_945878835.1 Chryseobacterium gleum
TTCAAGGGTCAAACGGATAATTTCGAAATACTTGAAACGCATCAAGACGGTGGTTTTTTGATTGTGAAGGTAGCTTATTCGGGAGGATGCAACGAGCACTTTTTCGAAGCATCGTGGGATGAACGATATATGAAAAGCTTACCTCCGCACGTGAATGTGCGACTTACGCATGTCAACAATGATGATGCTTGTCGTGCTAGAATTGAAAAAGAGTTGGCCATAGATCTTCGCAAATTGTTTTTGAATACCTCAAGCGATGTAGTCGTTATTTTGAATGGCAATGTAGAAGGGAAAATACTTGTTGCTCCGCAGGAATAGGATTTCCAACAGTTCTCCTTTTTGATTTTCTGTTTTGAAAAGATTGAATTATCTTCACTTACAAAACCAATCAGATTAAAATGAAGAGAGTATTTTCCGTAATTGCCTTCTCGTTCGCATTCGCAGCAATGGCGCAAGTTTCTTTCGGTGGTTTCCCATACAATTGGGAAGACAAGCACGTAAGTTCACAAATATCATTCAACACGATGCCGGCCATAGACATGGAAGCTTTAGCTGCTGAAGATGCCGTTGTTGATCAATACAAGGAAGCGCCTTATCGCTTCGGCTTCGAGCATGAAACCGCATTTGGGATTAATCAAGCTTCTTGGAGATCAATAGAAAATGAGAAGAGCATCTGGCAGTTTGGAATTGAGTGTTCAGGTGCAAGAACAATCAACTTGATTTTTGAAGATTTCTTTCTTCCGAAAGGAGCTGAAATGTTTATCTGGTCTGCTGATCGTGAAGAATTCTTGGGTTCTTTTAATCACAAGAACAACCAAGAGTATCGCGTATTAGCAACGTCAATTCTTCAACACGACAAAATAGTTATTGAAGTTCAAGCAAGCAATGCCGTGAAGGACCAAGTGTCATTTGTTATTTCAATGGTTGTTCACGGATACCGTCCGGTATTGATGAACCACTTTGCAGATTTCGATGAAGATCGTGGTCCATACGGAACAAGCGGGGCATGCAACAACAACGTGAATTGCGCGGTAGGGTCTGCTTGGCAGGTTGAGAAGAAATCAGTGGGCTTAATTTTAAGTGGTGGAAGTGCTAGCTGCACAGGAGCGTTAGTGAACAACACTGCTAATGACGGCACGCCATATTTTTTAACAGCTAATCACTGTTATTCAGCAGGATCATCCCCAAGCTGGGTGTTCGTTTTTAATCACGAAACTTCAGGCTGCACCGGAACAACGGGTCCAACGAATCAAACTATTTCAGGATGCACATTGAAGGCAAAGAACGCAGGAAGCGATTTTTGCTTGGTTCAATTGAGTTCTACTCCTCCTGCAACATATAACGTGCAATACGCCGGATGGGATGCTAGTGATGCAGCAACAGTGACTTCAGCAACGTGCATTCACCACCCATCAGGTGATTTGAAAAAAATATCTTTTGAAAATAATGCAGTTCCTCAAGGCTCATGGTCAAACGCTCAAACTTGGCAGGTTCAGCAGTGGGACGATGGGATTACTGAGGGAGGGTCATCAGGATCTCCTTTGTTCGACCAAAATCACAGAATTATTGGTCAATTGTTCGGTGGAGCTTCTGCTTGTAACGGTTCAACTGAAAACGGTCAGGGCGATTCCTACGGTAGATTTGGCGTGAGCTGGGACGCAGGTGCTTCAGCTTCATCTCGATTGAAAGAATGGCTTGATCCAGGAAATACAGGTGCACAAATTATGGATGGATATCCGACAGGTTCGGTAACGGTTCAGCTAGATGCCTCTGCTGCGAGTATTAGCAATGTCCCTTCCAACGTTTGTGGCAATTCGGTTTCTCCTGTTTTATCATTAATGAATAACGGAGCTACAACCCTAACATCTTGCACAATTCAGTATACTGTTAACGCAGGTTCGATTCAAACCATTAACTGGTCTGGATCAATTGCGCAGTATGCTTCGGCTAACGTAAATCTTCCAGCTATTGCACTGGTGAATGGCCCGAACACGATTAATGTGACTGTCGTTAATCCAAACGGTTCAACAGATCAGAATTCAAACAACAATTCTGTCTCGATCTCATGCAACGCTATAGTAGGCCCAACAGTAACCGTAACAGTGGACATCACTTTCGATGATTATTCGGAAGAAACTTCTTGGGAAATTCTTCAAAATGGAAACGTGCTGGCTTCATCAAATGGGTTATATCCTGCCGGAGGCACTTCAATAAGCGAATCAGTATGTCTTGCTCTGGGCTGCTATGACTTTGTAATTAGCGACGATTACGGCGATGGACTTTGCTGTGCATACGGTAATGGAAGCTACGAGGTTTCTAACGCAGCAGGAACTTCATTAGCTGCCGGTGGCACTTTCACAAATTCTGAAACAACCAACTTTTGTGTTTCAGGAAATGGCGTCGACAGTATGACTGAAACAGCCATTACACTTTATCCAAATCCTGCGCAAAATGAAATTCAATTGATCGGTGCTTTGGCAAACTCTGCCTTATACATAATTGATGTGGCTGGAAATGTTGTTGTTTCAACAAAAACATATAGCGCGAATGTTAGAGTAGACACGTCTTCTTTGGCTAACGGATACTATATCGTGAAGTTGGTTTCTACAGGTAAAGTAGATTCTCTTCCCCTTATCATTAAAAAGTAAATAGAATCGCGTGTTTTGTGAATAAATAGGGCCGGGTAACCGGCCTTTTTTATTGTTCGGAGCAAGTTGAAAGAGTAATTTCGCAGGACTCATGGAAAAAACAATTGCTATTTGGATTTGGAATTTCTCTATTCTTGAATTAGCGCTGCTGATTGTCGTGGTGCTTTCATTTTTTTGTCAGATTTATTACAACTTTAAATATTTTTTGTCTGCAACAAAGGGAAAGAAGGTTGAAGGAGATTCTCCTGATGGGGTCTCAGTTATAGTCTGTGCTCGAAACGAAGAGGCGAACTTAATTGAGTTGATTCCAATTATCATGGAGCAAGAGTTTCAGAAATTTCAATTGATCGTTGTGAACGACAGCAGTTGGGATGACACCGCAGATATTCTGAAGGCACTGCAAGTCTCCTACCCAAGCATGCACATCATTGAAATAAATGAGGACAAGCAAATAATGCAAGGTAAAAAGTTTGCTTTAACCTTAGGTATTAAAGCGGCGATGTATGACGTTGTACTTTTGACAGATGCCGATTGCAGACCCACAAGTAGCAGTTGGATCACTGAAATGACAAAAGGGGTCGGAGAGAGAAAGGAAATTACATTAGGTTTTAGCGGCTACAAGAAATATCCAGGTTATTTGAATAAGTTGGTTCGCTTTGACGCATTCACTACCGGGCTTAATTATTTAGGTTTCGCCAAAACAGGAAGGCCCTACATGGGAGTTGGAAGGAATTTGTGTTACACGAAAACGGCTTTTTTTCGAATTGGCGGATTCCGTGCGCATTACAAATTGGCTTCTGGAGATGATGATTTGTTCGTGAAGGAAGCGTCAACGGCAAGAAATACGCAGAATGTATTTCATTACGAAGCACAGACAATATCAGAACCTCACAATTCATGGGCGAAATGGACTTTTCAAAAGAAAAGACATTTTACTACGGCGCCTCTTTATAAGGGAAGTGTGAAGTTTTCTTTGATGCTTTGGCCATTAACGTATTTTCTTTTGTGGATAGCCGCCATAGCCCTTTCCATCATTTATCCGAATCCAATCCTTTGGGCGGTTTTGGGCGGATTAATTTTCTTTCGATACCTCATTCAGTTTATTGTGTTGAATGTATCATGCAATAAGTTGAAAATTTCGAAAGATATTCTTTGGTTATTCCCCTTGTTAGAGCATCATCTTTTTTTAGTACATTCGGTCCTTTACCTGCACAACCTCGTTCGTAAACCACAGAAATGGAATTGATAGATCATTTATCGGATAAAGCCAAAAAGGACTACATGCTTGTGCAGCGTGCGTTGAACGATAAAGATCAACGAGCATACACCGAAATAATGGGTAGGTACAAAGATTCAGTCTACTACATGTTGCTGAAGATGGTAAACAATTCTGATGATGCAGAAGACCTAACCATTGAAACGTTTAGTAAAGCATTCAAAAGGTTAGATCAATACACTCCTCAATTTGCGTTTTCAACATGGTTGTTCAAGATTGCTTCCAATCATTCCATTGATTTTATTCGAAAGAAAAGAATTAAAGCGATTTCAATCGATCAAGGATATTCGAATGAAGATGGCGAGTCATACGTAATTCCCGTAAAAGAAGATGGCCTCGATCCTGAAGAGTCCATGGAAAAAGACGAGCGAGTGCAGCGTATGCGCGATGTTGTTGAAAAATTGAAACCAAGGTACAAGCGCTTGGTTGAATTAAGATATTTTGAAGAAAAATCATACGAGGAAATCTCCGAGATTTTAGAATTACCCTTAGGAACGGTAAAAGCACAGCTCTTCCGTGCACGCGATTTCATGTTTGAATTAATGAAAACTACCAAGGGTAACTTTTAATGTCAATAAGAGAAAAACTATCTCCCTACTTCACCTTTACGGAAGTTCAATGGGAACAATTTCAAAAGTTAGAAGATGTTATTTTAGATTGGAACCAACGTGTCAACGTCGTTTCAAGAAAGGATACAAGTGAATTTGTTGAGCGGCATGTTTTGCATAGCCTCAGCATTTTTAAATTCTTACCCTTCACCCCGAAATCTCATATTCTTGATTTGGGAACAGGTGGTGGATTCCCTGGACTGCCCTTGGCAATAGCAAATCCAGAGTCGGAATTTCTATTGGTAGATAGTATCGGAAAGAAAATCATGGTCGTTAACGAAGCCATAGAATTCATAGGCCTGAAAAATGTAAAGACGATTCACGGCAGAGCAGAGGAGGTAAAGGGTCAATTCGATTTTGTGGTAAGTCGTGCTGTTTCGTCTGCTGAGGATCTTGTAACCTGGACCCAAGGCAAGTACAAAAAAGCCGATCAGAACGGTGTTCCGAACGGCTTAATTTGTTTGAAGGGAGGCGATTTAAAAGAAGAGCTTAAGTCACTTAAGAAACATGCTGAAATCTTCGATTTGTCTCAGTATTTCCCGCAAGAGTTATTCGAAACGAAGAAGCTCGTCTATATTCCTCAATAATTATTTTTGCTCAAGCGCATTTCTGAAATGGTAATGTTCCGTTACCCTGTCTTTATTTGCCTGATAAGGACGAATTGTTCCTTTTTCATCGCTAAAAAAGCAAGGGCTGAATTTTCCTTGGTGTCCAATAGACTTTACGGCTGAACCGCAAGATGCAAGTCCAGCGCTAATTACAACTGCTACAAAAGCTAAGGTTAGTTTGTTCATACTTGTTAAGTTTTAGATTATAAATGCTCTTCTACAAAAAAGGCACTCAAAAATTGAGAGCCTTTTCTGTAAACCTGCAAGGGAATTTTGAAACCAACACGCAGCTTGGACTGCGTAACCAACTTTAAGACGAAACGTTAAAGGCAGGGTTGCCTCTTTTTTAAAGAAATTTATAACCAACCCCGCGAATCGATAAAAATCGCTTGTCTGCATTGGGATGCGACTCGAAAATTTTCCGAAAATTTAAAATGAAATTGTCAATTGTGCGGTTGTGCGTAACCGTGTCATAACCCCAAACTTTTTCAAGAATTTCTTCTCGGCTAACGGCTTCACCCTGCTTGGAAACTAAGAGTTTTAACAACATCATTTCCCGTTTAGTAATGGCAACAAGGCCTTCTGGTGTTCCTACTTCATATTTATTGAAGTGAACGGTGCAAGGGCCAATGGTAAATGTCTCTAAGTCTTCAATGGTTCGGTGACCATCGGATTTTCGGACGATAAGTTTTTTGCTTCGAAGTAAAAGCTCCTCCCACTCAAAGGGCTTCGCTAAATAATCGTCGCCACCGACCTTAAGTCCTTCAACTTTGTCTTTGCCCGTGCCTTTGGCTGAAAGAAAGAGCACCGGAGTTTGATTACCACCAAGTCGAAGAGTTTCGCAAATGGAAACACCATCCATTTCAGGAAGCATAACGTCGAGAATGATTAAGTCGAAGAATTTTTCCTGAGCACTTTTGAGTGCCGACAGGCCATTCGATTCAACATGTACCTCAAATCCCTCTAATTCGAAATTGAGTTTTAACGTTTTTGCAATGGAATTCTCGTCCTCTGCAATCAATAACCGATAGATATTCTGAGTGTTTTTCACACCGCAAATTTATGCTACCTTGCACGCAAATTACAGTTATGGAGCATAAATTCCATCCGGAAAATATGATCTCTCATTTAGGGATCGAAATATTGAAGAATGAACCTGGTCGTGTTGAAGCAAGAATGCCCGTTGATAGACGAACCATTCAACCCTTCGGACTTCTTCATGGCGGAGCAAGTGCAGTATTGGCAGAAACAATTGGAAGCATTGGTGCTCATGAAGCCGTGAAGGCTGAGGGTGGAATTGCCGTAGGACTAGAACTAAACATCAATCACTTGAAGTCGGCCACAGCCGATTTTGTATATGGTGTAGGTGAACCCATTCACTTGGGCAAAAGCACTCAAGTGTGGGATGTGAA
>CAMCUG010000084.1 GCA_945878835.1 Chryseobacterium gleum
GAGAATGGGGAAGAAAAGTTAAGAGAGGGGAAGAGAGGGGAAGAAATTCTGAACGCGCTGAACATTTCAGCGCTGCGTTTACCCGATGTTCCGGGAACGCATACCGTTCGCTACACGAGCGAAATTGACACCATTGAATTGAAACATGAAGCCCACAACAGAAAAGGATTTGCCGCAGGTGCGATTCGCGCTGCAGAGTTTCTTCATGGAAAGTCTGGTGTCTATACCATGAAAGATGTCTTGAATTTGTAACTTCGCCACACTAATAAAAAGAAAATGAATCTTATTCCTTGGATATTACTTCTGTTGTTAATCGCTATTCAATGCGCTACCACTCCCGCTTTAATGAAGCGAAGCGGATTGACTTTTAAGCTCCCTGGATTTATTCCTATTCTGCATTTTCTTCCTATGCTGAAAATAATTGGAAGACCTTGGTATTGGTCCCTACTTCTTTTAGTACCGGGCGTTAACCTAATCATGTTGGTTATTGTGAATGTTGAAATGGGCATCGTCTTCAACCAACGTTCTGCAGGATCACAATGGAAATTCGGAGCGTTGCCGTGGTATGCACTTTATGAATTGGCCTTCAAAAAGAATGAAGAAAAATACGTAGGTCCGCGCAATTGGAAAGACAAGAAAAAAAGCTGGGGTCGCGAATGGGGAGAAGCCATTTTGTTCGCCGTTGTTGCTGCAAGTATTATCCGATCGTTCACTTTCGAAGCCTTCACCATCCCTACTCCATCTATGGAAGCAAGTATGAAAGTTGGAGATTATTTATTTGTAGACAAGTTCACTTACGGAACGCGTTTGCCCATGACACCGGTTTCTATTCCGTTTTTCCACAATGCGATTCCAGGCGGATTAACGAACAGCTATCTCAGTTGGTTCAGTTTGCCTTTCATGCGCACGCCGGGATTCGGAAAAGTAGAACGCTTTGATCCAGTGGTATTCAATTTTCCAAATGGAGATACGGTTTTGGTTGATCCGTATTACGTTGGGCACAATTATCAAGAACTATTGAGAAACGAAGCAATAACCATTGCTGGAGGAAATATCGATTTGTACTTGTCTGACAGAGCGAAATACGAAGCCATGGCGCGTAGCAATTTCAACGAGAAAAAAGTGTGTAGGTCTTGTCGCGAAAACACTCCAGGTGGAAGAGGGAATTTGAAAATCGGCGGAACGCGCTACCGCCCACTCGACAAAAAAGAAATGTACATCAAGCGTTGTATTGGACTTCCTTGGGAAACGCTGGAAGTCCGCGACGGACAAGTATTCATTAACGGATCTGCGATTGAAAGCAAAGCTGGCATGATGTGGAATCATATGATTTCGGTTTCTTCTCCATCTGCTATTTCAAAACTTCAACGTGATTTTGGGAAATTGAACAGCGAAATTCAAATGGTAAATCAAGAAGGGAGTATGTTGCTCGTGCCATTAACGGCAGATGAGGCAAATAAAATGCGTGGTATGGCGAGTGACTTTCCGAGCGTTGTTCAATACCAAGATACTACACCGGAAAATTCATTATCTATTTATCCAAATTCTGCAGACTATCCTTTCAAAACTTGGTCTATCGATCGGTATGGTCCTATGACTATTCCTGCTGAAGGTATGACTATTGAAATGTCGCACGATGCTTTCGTTCGTTACGGAAGAGTGATTGGTGCATATGAAGGAAATACCATTCAAGAGAAAGACGGGAAAATTTTCATCAACGGTCAAGAAGCAGCGACTTATACTTTCAAGCAGAACTATTACTTCATGATGGGAGACAATCGTCATCACAGCGCCGATAGTCGTTGCTGGGGATTTGTACCTGAAGATCACATTGTTGGAAAAGCGGTGTTCACTTGGTTCTCGAAAGAGAATAATGAATACCATGGCGGCAATAAATCATGGTTAGAGCAGATTCGTTGGGATCGTATCTTCCATCTGGTAGATTAAGAATTTCGAATGAACGCGCTTCCGCTTTGTTGCTTCGCTCCTGTGAGTTGGTATGTTTTGTATGCTGAAGACAATTTCGCTTTAAGCAACGAAGAGTATTTTCAGAAACAAACGTATCGCAATCGATTCGACATACTCGCGGGCAACGGCATTCAAACCCTTACTATTCCCGTTGAATCGACTGGAGGTGAGCGTACGCTTCTTCGCGACATACGTATTAGTCCGGAATACAGTGGAAAGAAAACCCTACAAGCCATTCGCAGCGCCTACGGTAATTCAGCGATGTATGATTTTATTGATGTTGAACTGGAAGAACTTTTTTTGAAGGAAGAAAGGTTTTTGATTGATTTCAATATCAAAGCGCATGACTGGAGTTTGAAATGGTTTTCAAAGATTCCGAAGGAAAGATTGATTGAATCAAAGATTCCGAAGGAAAGATTGGCGGAGCCAAAGATTCTTGACGAAAGATGGAAACAGCGAGGGACGAGGCCTGTTGAATTGAAGAGTTATCCGCAGGTATTTGCCGATCGATTTCCGTTTGAAAAAGACTTGTCTATTCTCGATGCCATTTTCAATTTGGGAAAGACCTCTGTGAAGGCGCTTGGGCATGTTAACAATTCCTGAAATTAGTTTCGTATTTCGCTGAAAGCATTGCATTTTTGCAAGGATGAAGAAACGCAATTCCGACCTCGTTCAATTTTTTCTAACCGTAGGTATTTTATGTGCTGTTGCGCTACTTTCCTCGGTTGTCTTTTTCAAATTAGATATCACCGCAGAAAAGAGAAATTCACTTTCTAAAACATCGTTAGAGATGTTGGAAAGCTTGGAAGAGCCTGTGTATGTGCGTGTGTATTTGCATGGCGAATTTCCCGCAGACTACAAGCGTTTGGAACAAGCCGTGGAAGAGCGTTTGGCTGAATTCAACAGTTTAAGCGACGGACTCATCGAATACGAATTCATTGATCCGTATGAAGAAGCCGATGAGAAAAAACGTCAAGAGATTTTCGCTGCGTTGGATGAAAAAGGATTGAAATTTTCGAACATTTCCTACGAGCAAGACGGCGCCGAAGTCAACAAAATTATTTGGCCTGGTGCTATTGTGGAATACAAGGGCAAAGAATATCCTGTTCAATTCATGCGAAGCGAAATGCCACTATCTGATCCAGAGATGGTAAACTTCTCTGTAAACAATTTGGAATACGAATTGGCGAGTAGTTTCCGTAGAATTTTGCGTGATCGCAAGCCGTTGATTGGTGTGCTAGAAGGACACAAAGAAATTCAACGCATTCACATGGCCGATTTGCTCTACACGTTGAAAGACAATTACAACGTGAAGCCTGTTACCATCAATGGAAAATTAAATGCGTTGAGCGACAAGCTTCCGGAATTTCAGTACCGTTCTAACGCCTACGACATGCTTATTGTAGCGGGTCCAGACACTGTTATTCCAGACAAAGACCGTTTCCTCATTGACCAGTTTGTGATGAACGGAGGAAAAGTATTGTGGATGCTCGACGCGCTTCATATGGATCTAGACAGCATTAAAACGGGTGGATTGGCCATGGCCGTTTCGAACGAGAACGGATTGTATGAAATGTTGTACGAATACGGTGTTCGTTTGAATAGAAATATGGTCATCGATTTTCAAGGCGCTCCAATTATTCTCGATAACGGACCTATGGGCAATCAGAGAAGTTATGTGGAAAAGAGCAACTACTTCGCTCCTATTCTCACTTCTGAAAAACATTCGCATCCGATTGCCGCGAACCTCGATCCTATCTTCACAGAATTCGCGGGATCTATTGACACCGTGAATCAAAGCAAGAACATTCGCAAGACTCCGTTTTTGTTTTCTTCCGATTTGGCGAAAGAATTTAAAGCGCCTGTTCGAATAGACTTGGAATTGTTGCGTGAGACAGGAGACTATTTCAAAACCAGCAACAAACCGAATCAGGTGATGGGTATTTTGCTGGAAGGAACTTTCTCTTCTGCCTTCAACGATTACCTTCCAGATAGCGTAAGAAAATCTCCTGAAATCTCCTATCGCTCATCGAGCGAACCAACGCGTATGATTGTCATCTCAGACGCCGACATTGCCTATAACGAAGTTCAAGTTGAAAACGGAAAAGAATATCCTTTGCCACTGGGATACAGCAAGCAATTCAAACGTGTGGTTTATGACAACAAAGATTTACTTTTGAACTGTGTGAATTATCTTTTAGATGACGCGAGCTTAATTGATGTTCGCTCGCGCAACATTCAAGTGAGAAAACTTGACAAGGATAAAATTTCCAACGAAAAAAACTATTGGAAATCGTTGAATACTGCATCTCCGCTTTTCGTTTTGGCCATCTTCGGAACGACAATCATTTATTCAAGAAAAAAGCGTTGGACCAAGCAGAACTAAGATGAAAAAAAAGAATGTTATTCTCCTTGTGTTGTTTTTAATTCTGGCAGGGACAGCCGTTTTCCTTTATCCGAAACTCAGCAAAAAAAGTTCAACAGGAGACAATCCGTTCATGCAGTTTTCTATTGAGGACACTGCGTCTGTTTCAAAAGTTACCATTCAAGATAGAAATGGAAATGTGGCTTTGTTGGAAAGAAAAAACGGAAGCAACGAATGGACCATCAACAAAAAATACAATGCTCGAAAAGATGTCATTAAACTTCTTCTTGAATGTTTTCATGATGTTCGTGTAAGAGGAAATGTCCCAACGAAGATGCGCGATAACATGATGAGTGTAATGGCGACCTCGGCGAAAGAGGTTAAAATCTACGGGAAGAACAACGAGCTTTTAAAAACGATCTTCGTTGGTCCGAATACCCAAGACCACATGGGAACCATTATGCTGTTGGAAACACCCGAAGACGGCCGGAGCGAAGAACCCTACATTACCCACATTGAAGGATTCACTGGATTTCTAAATCCGCGCTTTTTTATTGAAGAAATGGAATGGCGCAGCACAGATATATTTTACTATCCGAATAACGACATTGCTGAAATTGAATTGCTGCACATGACAGACCCGTCGAGCAGCTTCAAGTTAACACACTTCGGAAACAACAAACTTAAATTCGAACGTTACCTCAATGGAACGCTTACTCCTTTTGCTCAGCTCGACACCGCGTTGGCCTTCGATTTAATGAAACGTATGCGAAAGGTTAATATTGAGACCTACAACACCATGCTTAAGCCAACTGCAGCAGACTCAATAAAGAGTATTACACCAACCTTTGTATTGCGCGTAAAGAACAATGCTGGGGCTATTACTTCTCTTAATTTGTATTTGAAGAAAGCTAAGGAGATGACTCCTGATGCAACTGGACAAATGACGCCGTTCGATCCTGAGTATTTCTGGGCTAAGACAGATGCGAATGAAATTGGACTTGCGCAGTTCTTTGTTTTCGAACCCTTGCTGCAGCCTGCAGGATTTTACGGCAGATAATTTTATTTCGAAGTGGAAAGCGCAAATAGCGCGATTCCAGCTGCAATAGCGGCGTTCAAGCTTTCAGCTTCTCCCATTGCTGGAATGGTAACACATTCTTGCGCGGCATGCACAAACTCATTCGACACGCCATGGCTTTCACTTCCAACTACCAACGCCCATTTTTCAGGGGCACGAAATTCTTGAATGGGAGTGCCGTTCAAATTAGCAGCTAAGACAGGAATGGCATTCGATTTACAAAACTGAGTAATTTCTTGTCCAGATGACATAACTATGGAAAGGCGCAGAATACTGCCCATGGTCGCTTGAACAACTTTCTGATTGAATGGATCTACGCAATGCTCATCGAGTAACAACGCATCAACTCCGAACCATTCACACGTACGAATAAGAGTTCCTAAATTCCCCGGATCTGATATTGAATTTGCAATGCAGAATGTTTTTCCTTTCACCGATATCAAACTCGCTAACGATTGTTTCAAAACGGCTAGGTATCCAGGTGCGTTCGTAAGGCTTGAAATCTGCTCCATGTCTCGCGAATGAATCAAGGGCACTTTCATTTCCTCTGAGAATTCCTCGTCGGTCGTAAATACCTTCACCACTTTTCCACTCGACTTTATCGCCTCCTCGACAGCCTTTTTTCCTTCTACAACGAACATTTGCTCTTGCATTCTGAATTTCTTCTGCTGCAACGAGCGAATTAGTTTGATTTCGTTCTTGGAAATGGACATTAAATTTTATTTCTACAAAGATGCGTTACATATTTGTACAAATGATGCAAAAGAAGATTTTTCAAAAACGCTGGTTCATACAAACACTTGTTGGTGTCGTTCTTTGCCTCACTTATTCTTCTTGCGCCATTCAAAATAACTTGCGTGATGGTGAGATTTATTTCGAAGATCACAAGATTGATTTCGTTGGACAGAAGAACGAATTACTTCCTACCACCGATGTTGGCGCCGACGAACTTTTGTATCTGACGAAACTGAAACCTAATAGGAAGACGTTAATGTTTCGATTGAATATGCGTTTGAATACGTTTGTTCCTAGAAAATTTTTAGAACGCTCACAACTTCGCATTGACAAGCGTTGCGCTCGGATTAATAAAAAGCGCTTCGACAAAGAAACGCGAAAAAACAAAAA
>CAMCUG010000085.1 GCA_945878835.1 Chryseobacterium gleum
TTTCCTGATTTCGTTTTATACGAAGTTCCCACCATTAAACGATAGGGAAGAACGACATCTGTTGGCTTCAAAACTCCATAAAACCCGCTGAGTATGCGCAGTGAAGCTTGCGCTTGTTTCCAATTCGACTTGGAAAACGATTTTGCATCGAGCGATTTGAACGCTTCACCGCTGAAGAGCATGGCTGCTGGGATGCCCTTCGACAACTCTTTTTTATTCCATTTTTGAAAACGCATTTGCGTGTTCATTGCAAGCTCATCTGTGATCTTCATTTTTAATTTCCACTCATCAGCAGAAACCTTTTTCAATTCTGAACAAAGAGTATCGGTTTCAGCAATGAATTGCGGAGATGTTGCTTCGCCATTAAACCCTTGAAACGATTCATTCATGAGTTTCGAAGGAGAAAGTACGGCAAGAAAAAAAGAAGACATTAGAAGTTCGGTTTTAACAAATATTGAGAATAGAATTTATCAATCTCTTCCACGGCCTCTTCGGCTGTATCTACCAATGAAAAAAGCATCATGTCTTCTTCGTTGATGTTATTCTCTGTTTCTAGAATTACTTTTTTAATCCAGTCGACCAATCCTTCCCAAAATGATTTTCCAACTAGAATAATGGGAAAGCGACCAATCTTGTAGGTTTGAATGAGCGTTAACGCTTCGAAGAACTCGTCGAGTGTTCCGAACCCACCTGGCATAACTACGAATCCTTGGCTGTACTTCACAAACATAACTTTACGCACGAAAAAATAATCAAAGTTGATGCTCTTGTCGTAATCAATGTATGGATTCGGGTATTGTTCGAAGGGAAGTTTAATGTTCAATCCAACACTTGCACCCTGCCCGTCCTTTGCACCAAGGTTTCCAGCTTCCATGATACCTGGTCCTCCGCCTGTGATAACACCATAGCCCTTTTGCGTAAGCAAGAAGGCGATTTCTTTTGCGATTGAATAGTATTTGTTATCTGGTAATGTTCGGGCAGAACCGAAAATAGAAACACACGGGCCAATAGCCGCCATGCGCTCGTACCCTTCAACAAACTCAGAGAGAATTTTGAATATACTCCAACTGTCGTTCGACTTTAACTCGTTCCAAGAGCGCGGGGTAAACTTCCGCCTAACACGATCATCATTTTCCATTTTTACTTTCAATTAAATTATAACTATTCCTCTACTACGAATTGAAATCCTACACCGTGCAGGTTTATGATTTGAATGCGACTGTCTTCTGAGAAAAATTTACGAAGCTTCGCTATGTACACATCCATACTTCTAGCCACGAAATAAGACTCTTCTCCCCATACCAAGTTGGCGAGATTTTCACGTGTCATCACATTTCCTTTTCCTTCACAAAACGCTTTAAGCAAGCTCGCCTCTTTGTTGGTCAAATGCTGACGCATTCCGCTGGGCCATATGAGGTAGTTATTGATGTTGTCGAAGGAATAATTTCCGATCGTGTATAATTCTTGAATGGGTTTTTCTGCTGTTGCACCTGATCTGCGAAGAATATTATGAATTCGAAGATTCAATTCTTGAATAACGAAAGGCTTAGTTATGTAGTCGTCTGCACCAATTGACAAACCTTTTAAGCGATCTGACAATTGTTGTTTGGCTGTGAGAAAAACAAAGGGCATTTCCGGAAAAAGCTTTTTTATGTCTTCTGCCATATCGAATCCGCTTTTCACAGGCATCATTACATCTAACAAACATATATCTGCCGATTCTTTTCCGAGGGCAAGTAAGCCATCTCTAGCCGATTTACAACGAATAACCTCATGACCTAATTCAGTCAGTTGGTCTTGAATTACAAAACCCAAGTTCTCATCGTCTTCCACCAATAGAATTTTACTCATTGTTATTTTTAACCAAGGGGAATTTAAGCGTTACTGTTGTTCCCTCGTTTTCTGCGCTTGTCACGAAGATAGAAGAATTATGCACATCCATCAACTGCTTCACGAGATACAATCCCAAGCCAAAACCCTTGATGTGATGGGACTCTCCCAAAGGTACTCGAAAAAACCTATGAAAGAGTACCTTGTGATATTGCTCATTGATACCTATTCCGTTGTCCTCTATCTGTATAATCAAATTCACATCTTCAACTTTACCTTGAATAACAATATGAGGCTCGCTTTTGTTGTATTTCAAGGCGTTGTCAATAATATTCGTGAAAATCAATTCTATCGATTTTCTATCAAAAAAAACTTGATCTGAAGCCTCGTCCCAATTCACCTGAACATCTCCACCGCAATTCGAAATTTGCAGCTGCATTCGTTCAATGGTTAATAGCAAAACCTCTTTCGCTGAAATAACATCTTTGTTCAAATGCACTCCAATTTTAGTCATTCGCGAAACATCCAATACCCGATCGAGTTCTTCTCTCAACCGCTCTCCTTCGTAGCGAATAATAGAGACGTACTGTTCTCTTCTAAACGGATTGTTTTGGATATTATCCTCCACTAAAACTTCGGCTGCCATTAGAATGGTTGATAGCGGCGTCTTAATTTCATGTGTAACGTTATTCACGAAGTCTTGCTGCATGAGCGTCATTCTTCTTTCGTTGTAGAATGTTTTTAGAATGACGAATACAACGGTAGCGTACACTATTATTTGTACGATAAAAAAGAACCAGAAAGCCCTTGCCATAAGTACTTCAGAAAACACTTCAGAATAACTCAATTCGGGACTTACATAAACATTAACAAACCAAGCTCCCGAAAACAAATAGGCTAAAAAAAGAAACACAAATGCCAAAGAAAGCAAGCATATCACTTTTACTTTATGGTAGGTGTACAACGATTTATCCATAGTAATTTTGGTATAATTGACTCCGGCTAGGTTTCGGTTCGAAAGAGATTTACTTACTTTCGTATCAAATTTACTACAATAATGAAAGCATACGTTTTTCCTGGACAAGGTTCTCAATTTCCCGGCATGGGCAAAGACCTTTATGAAAATTCTGCGGTAGCCAAAGAGTTAATGGACTCTGCAAACGACATTTTAGGATTTCGTTTAACCGATGTCATGTTCAGCGGCACAGAAGAAGAATTAAAGCAAACGAACATTACACAACCGGCTATTTTCTTGCACAGCGTTGCAATGGCTAAAGCTATGGGAGATTCGTTTCAACCTTCGATGGTTGCAGGACACAGCTTAGGTGAATTCAGTGCGTTAGTAGCGAATGGCACACTTGAGTTTGCAGATGCTATTAAGTTGGTTTATGCGCGCGCCATGGCTATGCAGAAAGCTTGCGAAGCGAATCCTTCAACCATGGCTGCTATTTTAAATTTGGAAGATGATGTGGTTGAAAAAGTTTGCGCAGAAACCGAAGGTATTGTTGTTGCTGCGAATTACAATTGTCCGGGACAGTTGGTTATTTCAGGGGAGAACGAAGCCATTGACAAAGCGTGTGAAGCCTTGTTGGCTGCAGGCGCGAAGCGCGCTTTGAAACTTCCTGTCGGCGGTGCATTCCACAGTCCGCTTATGGAGCCTGCTCGCGTTGAATTGGAAGCTGCGATTGCTGCTACTCCTTTCCACACACCTATTTGTCCTGTTTACCAAAACGTAACAGGATCAGCGGTTTCAGATCCTGAAGAAATTAAGAAGAATTTAATTGTTCAATTGACTGCGCCTGTGCGTTGGACACAGACCATGAATGCTATGATAGCAGACGGATGTAGCGAAGTGATTGAAGTAGGTCCCGGAAAAGTATTACAAGGACTGTTCAGAAAAGTTAATCGCGATTTGCCTTTGAGCAGCGGCGCTATTTCAGAATAGAAGAAGTTATTTCTTCCAACCAAAATGTTCTTCGGCCATTTCTAGAATATCTCCACCAATAGCCAAGCATGCAGTTGCCGCAGGAGAAGGGGCATTCAGCACATGAATGCTCCTTTTTGTATATTCTATTCTGAAGTCGTCGCGTGTATCTCCGTCTTCACTAAGCAACAATGCACGCACACCAGCTCTTCCTGGCTCAATGTCTTCCATGGTCAAAGATGGAAGTAAACGTTGAAGCGTTTTCAAGAATAACTTTTTACTGAATGCTCTTCGGTATTCATCGATTCCAAATTTCATGTTGGAAAAGAATAGCTTCCATGTCCCCATGTACGTCAGCGCATCCCATGAATCTCGAAAACTGAAATCTGTTTTTCCGTATCCTTCACGCTTGAACGTGAATACTGCATTAGGTCCGCATTCAACAGATCCATCTACCATACGCGTGAAGTGAACGCCTAGGAATGGGAAGTCTGGATTAGGAACAGGGTATATTAGGTTCTTTACTTTATGTTTGGCACTCTCTTTCAATTCGTAATAATCACCTCGGAACCCAACTACTTTTTCTCTCAAATCAATTCCGTCCTTTCGCGCCAGACGATCGGCTTGAAGTCCACCGCATACAATTAGATTAGCAGCTTCGTATTCTCCTTTATTCGTTTTGACAATTGTTGCGTCTGAAAGATGCTCAAATTTCAGTGCCTCTTCGGAAGTGTGCACCTCAGAGAATGGATTCAAGCTTAAAGCAAGCTCTGCCATTTTAATAGTCGCGCCTTTGAAATCTATGATGCCGGTGCAGCCTATAAACAATCCGTCTATGCCGGTGCAGTAGGGTTCTATTTGTAGAATCTCTTCTGGAGTAACTCTGCGCATGTCTTCAATGCCATTGTCGACGCCGTGCTGTTCAATTTTATTGAGGAAGATTAGTTCAGATTCATCAACGGCCACGATTAGCTTTCCGCAAACATCGTGACTTATGTTATGCTCCTTCGCGAATGCCACGAGCTCTCTTCTACCGTTCACACAGTTGATGGCTTTCTTCGAACCGGGCTTGTAATAAATGCCCGAATGAATAACCCCGCTGTTGTTTCCTGTTTGGTGATCGGCGAGCCCGCTTTCCTTTTCCAACAACAATATTTTCTTATTCGGATAAGCCATTTGTATTTTATACATGGTGGCAGCACCAACAATTCCTCCCCCTACAATAATCACATCGAATAAATTCTTCACGGCTCTTTAATTTGGTTGCAAAAATAAACCTCGGAACTAGCCGAGGTTTAAAAATTCTTTAATAACAAGGAATTATTTCTCTCCTGACTTCTTGCAGCAGTCTTTCTTCTCTCCTTCTTTGCATCCCTCTTTCTGCTCGCCTTTGGTAGCAGAGTCTTTAGAGCAACACTCTTTTCCTTTCTTCTTTCCTTTCTTAGCGTCAGCTGCTGCGCTTTTGCTGCAACATTCTGTTTTACCTTCAGTCTTCGTTGCAGAACACTCTTTCTTTTCAGCGCTTTGAGTAGCGGCAGACTTGCTGCAACACTCTTTCGACTTGGTACATTCTGTTTTCTTTTCAGCAGTGGTAGTTGTATTTTCAACTTGTGCAGATGCTACTCCAACGAAGAAGATAGACATAGCTGCGAACGCGATTAATTTTTTCATTTTGCTTGTAATTTGAATCAAATATAGTGAAGTCATGAATTAACGCAAGAGAAAATAATAAAAGTCTTATTTTCGTTGCAGGAATTATGATAAAGCTTCACCCCAAACAATCGAATACCTGGACATCGTCTATTATTATAGGCGTTTTGGGCTATGCCTTTGTTATGTTGTTTGGTTATTTCATTAGCTCTACTCCGGACAAACTTATTGTAAAGCCGATTGTTCCTGTGGTTCAAGAGATGGAAGTTGAGTTGCAAGAAGCTCCAGCGGAGCAAGGAGGCGAAGATGATGCGGGAAATTCAATGATGAGTGAAGCCGTTCGAAACCTTATTGCTTCAACTGAATCTGCTCGTGTGAATGAAGAGGTGAATTATACCGGGGATGAAAATCGAACGGGCAATGCGGGGGCACAAGGTGCGCAGAGTGCAGCGAACTACGAGAAGCAAATGCGCGATCAGCTCATGACCAATCACACCGATCATTCTGCCGGTGCTGCGACTAGCCCTGACCGATCCTCTTCCAACAATAACAATAAAGCAACCGAGCAAGGAGGAAACACCAGTTATTCAGGGCCAGTTACTGCAACATTTACGTTGAGTGGAAGAAGCATTAAGCAGGCGCCAAAGCCCACCTACAAATGCAAAGGTGCAGGGACGGTTGTAATAAACATTACCGTTGATGAATGGGGAAAAGTAGTGAGTGCGAAAATGGACGAAGCTCGTTCCTCGAAAGATGCGTGTTTGTCGGCGGAATCTGTGGCTTATGCGCAGCGTTGGCTGTTCAGTGGATCTTCAAGCAAAGCGCAATCGGGGACTATCTCCTTCACCTTCAGCGCGCAGTAGCCACGTAATCTGCAAGGTATTCGAAGTGGGGAGTTAGCGTTCCTTTAAGAGTGGTTTCAGTTCCTTTCCATAAAATTCCATCGGCATCGTTGTTCAACAAAGCGGGTATAATGCTCTTCATGATTTCATTTCCGAAATCTTCACTTGCATCTTTTGGAAGTTCGCATGGAAGGTTGTCGATGGACATCACCGCCACTGCATTTTCATTTCTGAAATCAACTTC
>CAMCUG010000086.1 GCA_945878835.1 Chryseobacterium gleum
TGTGCGTCGCAAAGAAATATTCTTAATCCCAAAAAAGCTTCAAATGTAGATTTGCTACTTTCTTCAATGAGCATTGAGGAGAAAGTGGGACAAATGACGCAGTTGAACATTGACGTTGTTTGCGAAGGAGAAGTGTACAAACTTTCAGAACCACATCGTTTGAATGCAACGAAGCTTCATCAAGCTATAGTTGACCATCATGTTGGATCAATATTGAATTGTGGTGGACATGCCTATCCGCGCGAGCAGTGGCATGAAATCATTGGCGGCATTCAGAAAGTAGCAACGACAGAAACACGATTGAAAGTTCCAATTTTATATGGAATAGATGCCATTCACGGAGCGAATTACGTTACGGGTTCAACCTTATTTCCGCAACAGTTAGCGCAAGCCGCAACCTTCAATCCGAGTCTAACGGAAGAGGGAGGAAGAATTACTGCGTATGAAACGCGCGCTGCAGGTATTCCATGGAATTTCTCTCCAGTTTTAGATGTTGGAAGAAATAAAAATTGGTCTCGTTTTTTCGAAACGTTCGGAGAAGATCCATACGTGTGTAGTGTCTTCGGAAGCGCGCTTGTTCGCGGATATCAAGGTGGAAATGGTTCTGCGGTAAACAACGTTCACGTGGCAGCATGTATGAAGCATTTCTTGGGTTACAGCGGAACGCGCACCGGATTCGATCGCACTCCAGCAATTATTTCCGACATTGAATTGCGCGAAATTTATCGCCCGTCTTTTCAAGCGGCGATAGATGCGGGTGCATTAACTGTGATGATTAACAGCGGCGAGATTAACGGAATTCCTGTTCATGCAAATCCGAAAATCTTAATCGATTTGTTGCGCACACAGATGGGATTTAAAGGACTTGCTGTTACCGACTGGGAAGACATTATTAAGTTGGTGAAGAACCATCGCGTTGCGGTTGATTTGAAGGAAGCAACGTATCTGGCTGTGATGGCTGGAATTGATATGTGCATGGTGCCAAACGATTACGACTTCACAAAATATTTAATTGAATTGGTGAAGGAAGGAAGAATCTCTGTTGAGCGTTTGGATGTGAGTGTAAGAAGAATTTTGGAGACGAAAGAAAAATTAGGGCTGTTCCAAAATCCAATGCCACCAAGCGTTGCAGCGTTTCCAGAATTTGCGTCAGAGAAGCACAAAGCAGCAGCATTGCACACAGCGGAAGAAAGCATTACCCTTCTTGAAAACAAGAACAACATTCTTCCTTTGAAGAAAGACGCGAAGATTTTTGTTACTGGTCCGGCTGCGAATTCAATGACACTGTTGAATGGTGCTTGGACACGCACGTGGCAGGGAACCGATGCGCAATTCGATGACGCTACGAAGAACACAATTTATGAGGCACTTCTGAGCAAGAATAAGAATGTTACGTTCAATGAAGTTTGTGGTTTAGAGACTATGAACAAAATGAATGGTAATCCGTTGGAGATGGCGATGAACGCCGATGTTATTGTGGTGTGTGTTGGAGAATTACCAAGCACTGAATTGCCCGGTAACATCTACGATCTCGAACTTCCGAAGGCGCAGCAAGAGTATGTGAAGATGCTTCAGTCTACAATGAAACCAGTTGTTTTGGTGTTAGTTGAAAATAGACCGCGGATTGTTCGCGATATTGTTGACGGATGTTCTGCTGTTGTGATGGCTTATCAGCCGGGCGATTTCGGAGGAGATGCGTTGGCGAATATTTTATATGGCGATGTTAATCCGAGTGGAAAGCTTCCATTCACGTATCCGAAATTCCAAGTTGGAACATCAACTTACGATCACAAGTTTACCGAGACGTTCGATAAAGATTTTGGTAACAAAGCTTTCCAACCGCAGTGGGAGTTCGGTTACGGGTTGTCGTATTCGAATGTTCAATACGAGAACCTTCAAGTGAGTTATGAAAGTGAAGCGCATGGCGGAGAAGTACTTGTGCGTGTAGATGTTTTAAACCCGAGCGAACGTTCGGTTAAGGAAAGTGTGTTGGTTTTTGCAACAGATGAAGTAGCATCTGTAACCCCTTCCGTAAAAAAATTAAAAGCCTTTCAGAAAATAGAATTGGCGCCGAAGCAGAAGCGCACCGTTGAGTTTTCTATTTCGAAAGAAGATTTGAAATTCATTGGAAAAGATGCGCAACCGATTTTCGAATCGGGAGCTTTTCAGTTTCATGTGGGTTCGTTAACGCAGAGATTAATTATTCAATAAGATGAAAAGATATTTGTTGTTTTTAGTGCTTGCTTCAGTAACGTTGATTACGTGTAAGCAGTCTAATCCGGAAGATGTATTGGGTCGTCAGGGCGATGTTGTAGACTTCGCGGGACGCAAGTGGGACATTAAATACAGCAACACGCCTGTGGGTCCTGGACCAAACAACTTCTCTCGTCTTTATGACGATGTGTGGGTAGATGAAAACGGTTACTTGCACTTGACCATTGCGAAGCACAACGATACATGGTATTCTTCGGAGGTTGTTGGACAAGACAACTTGGGATATGGAACTTACATATTTACCATTCAAGCAGACCCGATGTCGTTTTCAGAGAACGTTGTTTTCGGATTGTTCACTTGGGATAATAACACGCTTCTTACAGACGGCAACAGCGAGGTAGACATTGAGTTTTCGAAGTGGGGAGACGCAACTGCTGAAGAGCCAACTACTTTTTCTGTTCAGCCAGTAAGTTTTGGAACGTTTTATCCGGAAAGAACACGTGAACGCTTTATTGATCCAGACGTTTTGAAAGGTGTTACAACGCATTTATTCAACTGGACAGACACATTGATCACGTGGTACAGTTATGCTGGTGAAGATTATGAGAATGCAACACCAATTGCATCTTGGTCTTTCAATTTGAACAATCCTCCACGCGTGAAGCAAGACGGCAATCAAACGTCTCAACCTATTGTTATTCCTGCTCCGGGTGCAACAACGAATTGTCGCATGAATTTCTGGACATTACCGTTTTCTGCCATTGGTCCAAACAACGGATTGACGCACGAAGTGGTTATTCGCGATTTCAAATACATACCTATGCAATGATTGCTGTAAATTCGCAGCATGATCGTTCAGAAACATTTTGAAGAAGCGCATCAGTTGCTTTCGCAATTGTTGGCTTCGCCTGACTTTTTAACTTCCGTAAGCAACAGCGCACAATGCATGTCTTCCCAATTGAAATTGGGCAAGAAGATCATGTCTTGTGGTAACGGTGGAAGCATGTGCGATGCCATGCATTTCGCTGAAGAGCTTTCAGGAAGATACCGCGACAACCGTCCGGCTATTGCAGCCATGAGTATCTCTGATCCTTCACACATGTCTTGTGTGGGAAATGATTACGGTTATGATTTTGTCTTTTCACGTATGGTGGAAGCCATCGGAAATGAAGGCGACGTGTTGTTGGCTATTTCAACCAGCGGTAACTCTGCGAATGTGATTAAGGCCGCTGAAGCCGCTAAAGTGAAGGGTATGAAAGTTATTGCCCTAACGGGAAAGGACGGCGGTAAACTGGCTCCTTTGTGCGATCTCGAGGTGCGTGTTCCATGGATGGGATACGCCGATCGTATTCAAGAAATTCACATTAAAATCATTCATAGTTTTATAGACTTCATTGAGCAAAACGCTGCACAGAAATAAAAGCGTATTCTTTCCAGTGAAAAGAATTAGGGTATAAAAAAAGGGGCTAATGATTAGCCCCTTTTCTATTGAGTGATATTTTTCTTAGTGGCAAACTTCCACATCTAAGTGAACAACGTAATAATTTGAATTATTTCCTTGAACCGTTAGGTTCGTTCCTTTGTACAATTCAAACAAACCAGCTGCTGGTCTTTCAGAAGGTAATACATTGTATCCTTCAACCTTAACAGGCTCAGAAACGTTTTGTAATTGCATGTGATTACCAAGAACTATTGAGATTTGATCGGTTGTAGCATCATATACAACTGAAGCTCCATCAACCGCTTGCTGTCCAGCATAAATTGGATATGTTCCGCTAGTGCTTGCGTCAAGAGCAAACCACCATGCGTTACCAGCACCGGCAACACTGCCACCAAATGCAGTCTCTTCTTGCCAGTCACAGTCATTTTCATTGTTGTCGCAAGGGACAAGGTTGTAACAAATGGTAAGGTTGCTTAGACCTGCAGGATTACCACTCGCATTAACTGGAGAAGCTAAACCAGAATCTGAACTCAGACCGTTGTAATGGTAAACATTCGCGGCAGGACCTCCTTTCACAATTACAGCAACTGTAGAAACACAAAATCCAGCTGGAGGAGTAATAGACCAAGAAACATTTGTTCCGTCAGTTGTTACTGAAACACCATTTGAAAAACTAGCGTCGTTGAATGGATAATCTTGTTTTCCAGTTGTGAATTCATAACCTGATAGGCCAGCATTCAAAGCAGCTTCGTCGCAAGTAACGTTACCTCCGTTGTTATCACCAACCACAACAACAGGATTAATACCAGCAACTGAGGTTCTTTGAGTTGCGCTTTCAGAGTCAACCGATTTCGAACAAGCTGTAAAGATTGCTGCGGTTGTTGCAAGCGATAAAAATGAGATAAACAAAAACTTTTTCATAAGACCGAACATTTGGTAAATTAAATTAATATATCGGGAGAGGGTGCGAAAATATTAAATTTTTACTAAAATCCTAAATTTAATATTAAATTATAGTGTTAAATTTTAGTTTGTTTGAATTGGCATTCTGCCTTCAGCGATTTTATTGTTCAAACGCGCGCCGCGATTGCCTTAAATTCGCGGCATGAACGTTCCCACACTCTGTCTAAGAAGCGCGTAATAAGAAGCGAGTAAGTTCCTTAATGAGTTTTAATAATTGTCGGTTGTCTTAAATTTGAGCTAACATTGCATTCATATGTATTTAACAATCGAATGAATTTATTACAGATTGCGGAACTTCATTGGAAGAAATACTAATAAACTAAAGAAATGACAACAGAACAAAAGTTACATGCACGTGGCAACGGAAGTTGCGACTTGTGCGAATCGAAGGAAAGTTTATCGGTTTACGAAGTTCCTCCGCATTCAGACGGGAATGAAGACGAAAGCATTTTAGTTTGTGAAGTGTGCAAAGCGCAACTGGAAAAACGCCTTGCGTTAGATGCCAATCATTGGGCGTGTTTGAATACAAGCATGTGGAGTGAAGTCCCTGCGGTGAAGGTAGTATCATGGAGAATGTTAAGCCGCTTGAAGTCGAATTCATGGGCGGCAGATGCCATTGACATGATGTATTTGGAAGAAGACCAATTGACGTGGGCACGTGCTGCTGGAGACGAAGAGGATTCGGGTGAAATTCAATTTCACAAAGATTCGAACGGAACCATTTTGCAAAGTGGAGATACTGTGACGTTAATTAAAACATTGGAAGTAAAAGGATCTCAAGTGAAAGCAAACGTGGGTGTTGCCGTAAGAAACATTCGTTTGGTTCACGACAACGTGGAGCAAATTGAAGGAAAGGTAGACGGACAACAAATTGTGATTTTAACGAAGTTTGTGAAGAAGTCTTAAGGAAGTTATTTTAATAGAATATATTCTGAAACGTTTGTTTAGAGAGGGTTTCAGGATGAGAAGCAAGAAGGTTATGGCATATGACTTTCTTGCTTTTTCGTTTAATTGAAATGTCATTTGCAAGAAAAAATTATGCTTGCAAAAACATTTGGCAGCGCGGTTCACGGTGTGAATGCTTATTTGATTACCATTGAAGTTCATGCCGACAAAGGCACGTTGGTGAATATGGTTGGACTTCCTGACACGTCTGTAAAGGAAGCGCAGCAGCGCATTCGCGCGGCCTTCACGAATTCAGGAATGAAAAACCCCATTCGGAATTACACCATTAACATGGCACCTGCCGATATTCGAAAAGAAGGAACAGCGTATGACTTACCGCTCGCACTGGGTCTTTTAGCAGCAACGGAACAAATTCCAAACGAAGCTCTTTCGAAATATATTATCATGGGTGAGCTCTCGTTGGATGGAAGTATTCGTCCAATCAGAGGAGTCTTACCCATGGCCATTCAAGCCAAGCGCGATGGGTTTGAAGGAATCATTGTCCCCATAGAAAACGCCCCTGAATGTTCGGTGGTAGATGGGTTGAAAATCTATGGATCTCCGTGCATTTTAGACGTCGTAAATTTTTTCAAAGGAGAAGGAAAGTTGGAAGAATTCCCCTTCGAAAAAGAAAAATTTCAATCGTTGCAGACACAACATTTTCCATTGGATTTTATGGATGTGAAAGGACAAGAAAACATTAAGCGTGCGTTTGAAATTGCGGCTTCAGGCGGACACAACCTTATTCTCATTGGTCCGCCAGGCGCGGGAAAGACGATGTTGGCGAAGCGTCTTCCGTCTATACTTCCACCGTTGTCTTTGGACGAAGCGTTGGAGACCACGAAGATTCACAGTGTTGCTGGAAGATTGAAAAAACACGACGCGTTAATTGTGA
>CAMCUG010000087.1 GCA_945878835.1 Chryseobacterium gleum
GAATCCAGATACGGACGGCGACGGTGTAACTGATACAACAGAGTTAGTTGACGGAACAAATCCAAACGACCCATGTAGCTTGTTAATCGCAAGTCAAACGGTAACACCATCAACTGCATGGAACAACCTTGACTGTGACGGCGACGGCACACCGAACGGCGAAGAGACGGGCACTGATCCATTGAATCCAGATACAGACGGTGATGGTGTAACTGATACAACAGAGTTAGTTGACGGAACAAATCCAAACGACCCATGTAGCTTGTTAATCGCAAGTCAAACGGTGACGCCTTCTATTGTATGGATAGGCCTCGACTGTGACAATGATGGACTTGATAATGGCGCTGAGTTAGACAACAATACAAATGTCTTTAATCCAGACACCGATGGCGATGGGGTTACAGACGGAACTGAAGTTGCTGAAGTAACTGATCCATTGAATCCATGTAGTTTCAATACAGGCAGTATTACATTAACTCCATCTACAGAGTGGTTAAGTTTAGATTGTGACGGTGATGGATTAGACAACGGCGATGAGTTGACTAACAACACAGATGTTTTCAACCCGGATTCAGACGGTGACGGTGTACTTGATGGAACCGAAGTAATTGACCTCACAAATCCTACAGATCCATGTGATTTGTTAGTGTCTAGTATCACTGTCGCTGCAACAGCTGAGTGGTTGAATTTAGATTGTGACAATGACGGACTAACAAATGGTAATGAAGTGTCTTTAGGAACCGAAATCTTCAATCCAGATACCGATGGTGATGGTGTGATTGATGGAACTGAAGTATCAGATCAAACATTGCCTTTAGATCCTTGCAGTCTTGAGGTGTCAAGTATCACATTAGCACAATCCGTAGAATGGGGCGAATTAGATTGCGACAATGACGGCGTATCGAATTCATTGGAAGCTACTGGCGGAATTGATCCGTTGAATCCTGATACCGATGGTGATGGAGTAATTGATGGAACTGAGTTATTGGATGGAACCAATGCCTTGGATCCATGTGAGTACCTAACAGCAAGTCAAACGGTAACACCAAGTCTTGAATGGAATAACTTGGATTGTGATGGTGACGGGCTAACGAATTTGGAAGAGCTGAATTCAAATTCAGATCCGAATGATCCATGCAGTCCCATAAGTTGTGATCTCACCATACCTCAAGCAATTACTCCGAATGGAGACGGGTATAATGATGTTTTCATTATTGATGGAATTGAAAACTATCCGAATAATGAATTGGTAATATTCAACAGATGGGGCTCTGAAGTGTTCCGAGTGAAGAATTACCAAAATGATTGGAACGGAAAATCCACAAATAACTTTAATGTTTGGGGAGAAGATTTGCCAACAGGAACCTATTATTATTTATTCGACCCAATGGTTGATGGCAAAAAAGCTTTAAATGGATTTATTTACCTCGCGCGTTAAAAAGCAAAAAAGAAATCAAAATGAGAAAATTTAATAGAATCTTATTTGTAATACTTGCGGTGCTTGCTTGCGTTAAAGGATACGCGCAACAGGACCCACTTTTTACACAGTCTTTTGATAACATGATTTACGTTAACCCAGCATACGCGGGTAGTAGAGGAATGTTGAATTTTACGGACTTAAGCCGTGTGCAATGGGTCGGTTTCGACGGGAATCCGCGATCAAATGCTTTGAGTGTTAATTCCCCGATATACAACGAGTCATTAGGTGGTGGTTTGAATCTGATAAATGATGTTGTCGGACCAGTTAAGCAAACGTTGGTCTTTGGTGACCTAGCATACTCGATTAAGTTGCGTAAAAACGGAGCAAGACTGGCGTTCGGTTTGAAGGCGGGATTTAACGTGCTCAATGTTAACACGTCAAACTTAGCTACGACAGATTTAAATGATCCGTTGCTTGCTCAGAACATTCAAAATCGATTGAATGCGAATTTCGGTGCGGGAATATACTACCACTCCTCTAAATTTTATTTTGGACTAAGCTCACCAAAGATTCTACAACGGAGTTACGACGGCATCTCAACCACAAACATCGAAAAGAGACATTATTTTGGAGTAATCGGTGGTGTTGCAAATTTGAATGCAGACTGGAAATTGAAGCCTACGGCTCAAATTCGTGTTACGCAAGGCGCACCATTGAGCGTTGATTTAAGTCTAGCCTCAATTTATCGCGACAAACTTTGGTTGGGAGCGTTGTACAGAGTGGATGCGGCTTATGGATTCTTTGTTCAATTTCAATTCACCCCACAACTAAAAATGGGTGTTGCAACTGATTTTGATTCAAGCGAAATCCGAGGTTACAATACAGGGTCGTTTGAATTCTTATTTTCTTATGATCTGAACTTCAACAAAGAGGGAGTGCGTTCACCACGTTATTTTTAATAAATCGAAATGAAAAGAGTAATTATATTATTTGTTCTTCTTGCTGCAGGATTTCAAGCAGAGGCACAATCAGCGAAACTCAAAAGAGCGAATAAACAATTTGATCATTTGGCCTTTGTTTCGGCTCAGCGATTATACGACGAACTTGTGGGCTCAAAGCAAGAGTCTCCTGCCATGTTGTACAATTTGGCCATGTGTTATTACAACACCAACCGTATGCAGCAAGCAGCGGATGTGTTTGCGAAATACATAACCACAAATCAAGCAAGTGCCGATGAGTTGTTTTACTATGCTCAAGCTTTGAAGCAAATAGGAAAAACCGCTGAAGGCGATGAACAGCTAAAGAAATTGTTTGCACTTTCAAGCTCAGATTTACGAGCGAAGTCGCTTATTGAAAATCAGAATTACCTGAATGAAATAAAATCGAGAGGAGAGCAGTATTCACTGAAGAACCTTGCAATAAATACACCCTCTGCGGATTTTGGTGGCTACAGATATTTTGACGATTTACTTTTTCTTTCTTCGAGGTATGAGTCTATCTCAATAAAGAGAGAATGGACTTGGGATGGGTCTAGATTTTTAGATGTGTTTGTTGCCAAAGAGAGTAATGGTGAATGGAATGAAACAGGAATGTTAAATGCTATTTGCACGAAGTTTCACGAGGGGCCGTTGTGTTTTGATGGAGGGACGGGACTTTATTTTACTCGTAACAATTCAGGGAAAACGAAGTTTGATAAAAACGGAATTCGAAATCTTTCCTTGTATTTTGGTTCTATAGACAAGTTGGGTGGAATCTCTGAAACAGTTATGCCATTTTGTTCTTCGGAATATTCTGTGGGTCATCCGGCTATTTCACCAGACGGAAAAATACTTTTTTTCGCATCAGACATGCCGGGTTCTAAAGGTGTAGATATTTATGAAGTGCCTATTGAAGGTTATGGAAAATTCGGCACGCCGAAGAAAATAGATGGAAACGTCAATACAGATGGCGACGAAATGTTCCCTTTTGTGTCTTCAGACGGAACGTTATTCTTTTCCTCAAATGGACATGTTGGTGTGGGTGGTTTAGATGTTTTTCGTCGAAATTCAAATGGTGAAATTCAAAATTTGGGACAACCGCTAAATAGCATGAACGATGATTTTGCTTTTATTCTGAAAAGCGACAAAAGAAGCGGTTATGTTTCCTCAAACAGAGCCGGTGGAAAAGGAGACGATGATATTTATTCCTTTACATACACAGGACCATTTGAGATTGCGATAGAGGGAATTGTTATGGATGAAAAATCTGGCGAGAAAATCTCAAATGCATACGTAGTAATTAAAGATGCAAAAGGGAAACAGATTACCTCTGTTATGACGGATCAAGATGGGAATTATAGTATTCCAGCTCTATCGGGAACAACCTATACCCTTGAAGTAAAAAAGGACGGGTTCTCTAACCAATCTGCAAGTGTTGTTACAGCCAATGACAATCTGAAAAAAGATTTTAATCTGAATAAAGCTGGAATTGACTTCGTGTATGAAATAAAAGATAAGCTAGAGAAAACTCCCGTGGTAGGCGTTTCAATTCAAGTGAAAGACAATAAATCAAACACCACATTTACTCTTTCCACCACCGAATCTGGAATTGTCTCTAGAAAGGAGCCGACTTATAAAATTGGGGACGCAGTAGATTTACAAATTACACTGTCTAAAGAGGGATATCTAGATAAAACTGTGCAATTGAAAACCACAGTGAATTCAAATATTGTGAACGTCTCGGAATTGTTGGATTTGGCTTTGAGCAAACTCGCAGTCGGTGGCGATCTTAATGACTTGATAGAAATAAATCCAATTTATTTTGATTTAGCAAAGGCGACAATTAGAAGTGATGCAGCAATTGAATTGGATAAGATTGTTTCAGTCATGAATAAATATCCAAACATGAAAGTTGAATTGGGTTCGCATACCGATTGCAGGTCAAGTGCGGCCTCCAATCAGAAGCTTTCAGACAGAAGAGCTAAAGCATCTGCCGATTACATTAAATCGAAGATTACAGAACCAAATCGAATTAGCGGAGTTGGATACGGAGAATCTAGATTGAAAGTGAATTGCCCTTGTGAAGGAACTGTGAAATCCGATTGCTCTGAAGAAGAACATCAGAAAAACCGAAGAACAGAATTTATTATCAACTCTGTTGAGTAACAAATTCTTTTAAAGAATCAAGAATAGTCGATTCCTTTTGGAATCGTGTTCCTTCAAGAATTACAAGCCGAGTTTGATGATTAATCAACTCGGTTTTGTATTTTACGAATAGCCGCATTCTTTCAGATTGAGCGGGCACACTTCTCAATGGGTCCTCTTCCCATTCAATATCTGGCGCACAC
This sequence comes from Chryseobacterium gleum, assembly GCA_945878835.1. Taxonomy (GTDB): domain Bacteria; phylum Bacteroidota; class Bacteroidia; order Flavobacteriales_D; family Sanyastnellaceae; genus CAIZGX01. The sequence goes on from CAMCUG010000087.1 coordinate 4,746, forward strand.
AAAAAGTGAATATCCATTTTGTATGTTGGAAGAATTTCAAGCTCAGCTAATTTCAACTGATAGACTTCTTCGTTCCAAATGCGAAGCACAAAAATATCGGTATCGAAAATTTCATGAACGTTTAATTTTCGTTCATTGAAAAGCGCACACTGTTTTGTTACAATCGATTTGAAGTCATCTTCACTTGCTCGGGTAATGCTGTTTTCTTCAAGATATTTACGTGCGAATTCTGGGACATAGAGAGATTTGGATAGCTCTAATGAAAGCCATTTGGAAAAGGTAGTTTTACCACTCGATTCTGGACCCGTGAAAGCAATGCGCATTGAATACTTTGTTGTTACTTTGCAAAGATGTCAAATACTGAGCGACTCTCATCGAAAATAAAACAACGCGATTTCAAATTGAATGCGCTACTTGAATTAACTGAAGCTATCAATGCGAATAGTTCAGAGGAAGATTTGATTTTCCAATTTCAAAATATTGTACAAACACATTTGGGAATTGAAAAATTAGCACTCTTTGTTAAGCGAGAAGATTGGCAGTGTTTGCTTCAATATGGCGATATGAATGTTTCTGAATTTGTAATTCCTACAGATGACTTTTTTCGCACAAATACTGGAGTGGCTCTTTCGGAAGATTCTTTGCACGAGTCATACGATGTAGTGGTTCCTGTATTGCACAACAACGAACCTTTAGCTATTGCACTTGCTGGAGATAATGCCGAAAATGCGATCGGAATGAGTCCAACAGTGAAGCATATGCGTTTCCTTCAAACATTAACTTCTGTGCTGAGTGTTGCACTCGAAAATAAAAGGTTGCTAACCAATTTGGTTCAACAAGAGAGATTGAAAAAAGAATTGGAGCTTGCCGCTGAAATGCAGCAATTGCTTTTGCCAAATCATTTTCCAGACACAGCGGTTTGGAATGTTCAAGGAATTTATCGCGCGCACCAACAAGTTGGAGGAGACTATTACGATGTCTTTCAAATTAGTGAACACGAATGGGTCTTTTGCTTGGGCGATGTTTCCGGAAAAGGAATGCCTGCAGCCTTCTTAATGTCGAATTTTCAAGCCTACGTGCGAAATGCATTCGAAGAGAAACGTCCCGATTTAGTTAACCTCGCGAATAAATTGAACAGGCGTGTTTGGGATGCCGTTCAAGGGGAGAAGTTCATTACGTTTTTTCTTGCTGTCTATAATTCGAAAATTCAAGAGTTGGAATATGTGAATTGCGGTCACAATGCACCTGTTTTTAAAACGGGAAATGAGTTCAAGCAATTTAGTGCTACTTCAATAGGATTGGGAATGCTTCCAGAATTGCCGAGAGTGAGTGCTGTCGAAGAAAAGATTAATTCAGGAGATGTCTTGTTGGGCTATACAGATGGACTTGTTGAAGTGAACAATGCTGATGGAGATTATTTCGAAATTGAAGGCATTGAACGAAATATAAAGGGCTCTCATGCTAAGGATGTTTGTCTTTCAGTTGAGAATGCCGCAAACAAATTCCGCGGAGAGTGCCTGTTCAGCGACGATGTTGCAATTTTGGCTATTTGTTGGAAATAGCCTGTTCTTGTTTCTTCAGATGAAACAAATCCATTGCAACTAAAATTCCTATGAATCCCCAAAACGGCACCGATGCCTTGTCCGTGTCCAAATAATTGTTCAAGGTGCCGTGCACGAAATACGTTATCAATCCTAAGAACG
>CAMCUG010000088.1 GCA_945878835.1 Chryseobacterium gleum
GCAGGCACCATTTGGTTCAACACAGATTATCAATTCAACACAGATTTGCTGAAGGATAAATTGGTGGTGCTTGGATGTCTTCAACCCGAAGAAATTACGGGCATTGGCGCCATGGTAGATCTTCAAGAAGAGTATCTTGGTGTTCCGCAAGTGCAGCTCATTACGCTTATTCCTGCGAGAGATCCAGCTTACAGCCGACAAGAGATCTTCGACTTCATTCAACAAAATGGAATCAGTCATCCGATTGGGATTGTTCCGAATTGGGGCGATATCCCTCTGATTGAAGGAGCTAAACTTCCTCAAATTTTGGTATTCGATAAAAACATGAGGGAATCCGTTATGGGTATTCAAGGTATGCGCAACCGTGAAACCTTTAGCGCGTCACTTACGCAATGGGTGAAGGCAGATGCAAACAGCTACTCCTTGTGGCAAGCGACCATTACGCCAGAACCTAAATATTGGGCGAACCCCTTGATTGAACTTCCAAACGACTTGTGCTATTTCTCCGGAGAACTCGCGGTTTCAGAGCCTGCACTTTTCCGAGTGAGCACCATAAGTGAAGACGGATTGATTCAAAAAAGAATTGGCGGAGTGCGAGGATATGCCGACGGAGATATTTCTGTTGCACAAATGAAGAAGCCCATGGGCGTGACTTTCAGCTTTGCCGAGCAGTTGCTTTACATTGCTGATCCGCTCAATCACGCCATTCGCATATACGACAACGAGCAACATGTCTTGTTAACCATTCTTGGTAACGGCAAGCAACCCAACATGGAGAATTTCGAGAAGGCAACAACTTGGAAAGGTGCAATTCCATATCCGACCGATGTATTTATAACGAAAAATAAAATTTATGTCCTTGCTGGAAACGATTGCAGCGTCTGGGAATTGAACACCGCCGATCAGTCTTCGAAATTAATTTGGAGAAGCGAAAACAAAGACGCCAATGGAAATGCGCTCAGTGCCCTCTCCCTTCAATTCTTCAACAAAGAATTTTATATGTTGAAGAGCAACGGGGCAATTTCTAAATTCAAAAAGAAGAAAGAACAGATTGCTTATGCGCCTGAAACTCCATTGAATCGAGCCGGTGGATTCACGTTCTACAACAACGATCTTGTCATAAGCGAACCCTTCAACCAGAAAATTTCATGGTTAGGAAGTGTGAAGAATATGGCTGGAAGTGGTGTTATCGGTTTGAAAGACGGCTCAGCAGACACCGCGCAATTCAATCGCCCCATGGCGTTGAATAAAATTGGAAGTGAAATTTTTGTGTGTGAAGGCGGATACGGTGTGTTGCGGAAATGGCGAATGGTATCGAACGAAGTGAAAAGTTTTTATCCTGTCGTGAGTCAAGAGGCCTTGTACTCTGGCGAATCTCCAAATGCAGGAGAGGCCGTGGCTCTAGAGCCAATAATTGTTGAACCGGGAAAAACAACATTGAAATTGAGCATCGATGCTCCGGGATATTTTTTACTGAATAGCGAAGAGAACGGTGTATTCACCGACGAGAACTCGGGTGTGAGTGCTTCAGCAGAACAATTGACAGACGGAAAAATTGATTTAGTCCTAGACATTCCAGTGAATAGAACGGAGATGGGATTTATTCAACTGGGATTGCAGTTGGTGCTGCATCCGAACGACGCTCCGAAGATGACTTACTTGAAGAAAATGTTTGTGGTCTTCACGTATGAAATTCTTCCGGGAAGCGAACACGAACAAGAGCTAATCATTCATCCGTTTGTAAAACCGAATTAATTGTCGCCGCGAAGTTTTCCCAATTCTACGGCTGCTTCGGTATAGTCGGGCTTAATTTTCAAAGCTAGATTCAAATCGGCTTCGGCATTGATTTTATCTCCTTTGCCTTCGTAGCATAAAGCTCTGTTGTAGGCAGCTTGGAAGTAATTCGGATTTTTCTCCAATGCTAAATTGAAGGCTTCAATTCCTTTTTGATAGTCTTTCAAATAAACGAGGTAAACAAATCCTTTGTTGAAATAAGCTGCAGAAAAATTCGCATCGATTCCAATAATCTTGTCGTAGCAAACGAGCGCTTCTTGATAGTTACTCGGATTCTTCACCCCAGTTTCCTGAAGGAAAATAGCTTTGTTGTAATACGGCTCAACGAAGTTCGGATGAAGGTCAATGGCTGAATTGTAATACTCTTTCGCTAATGGATTTCCATAACTCGCACACACCAATCCCGCTTCTACGTATGCGTCGTAATAACTCGGATCAACCTCAACGGCCGTCTGATAAGAGCTTAGCGCCAAAGTGGTGTCGCGAACCTGGCGGTACAAGCGGCCTTTTAAATAGTAGGCGTATGCCAAACGTTCATCCTGACGGAGCACGTTGTTAATTTGCTGAAGGGCCAACTCGTAATTGTTCAGCGCAATGTCCATAGCGGCTTTTTCAAGCAAACCCTCTTTGTGTTGAGGGTCTTTTTCAATACACTTCTGATAATCTTTATACGCCTCAACCACGCGTTGCTGATCGAAGTGAATTTGTCCAGCCGTGAAGTAGATATCTGCTTTGGTTGAATCAATGGCCTTCGCGCGAACAATGTCGGCATTGGCTTCATTGAATTTTTTCAATCCGGAATAGTAGCGCGCTCTTTCTAAGTAATGCGCAAAGTTGTTGGGTTCTGCTGTAATCTTCGCGTTAATAGCGCGAAGCGTCGTATCCGAAGTCTCTTCAATGCCTAAGTTGGTTTTCGAATTGCAGCTTTTGCACGATTCGAGGGTAGAAGCAAATGCGCAAATAAGCACCAACGCGAAAACGGAAATAAAGGTCTTGAGCTTTTTCAACATAACATTCAATTGAGCTATCAAAAGTAAGGTGTTCGTCTTTTCTTTTCTACAACAATTTATCTTACGGTTGATATTCGACCTTTGTAGCACATTAATTTCAAACCATTGGCATCCGAAGGCAAACAGTTCGTTTCAAGTTTCTCATGGAATTCCGCTACGGTGGTCTTGCAAATACTTATTCAGCTGGGCTATACCGCATTGCTTGCGCGACTGATTGCGCCTGAGAATTTCGCGGTTATGGGCATTGTTTTAAGTCTCATGGGATTCGCTGAAATCTTTTCACAGATTGGTCTAGGACCTGCGCTCATTCAGCGAAAAGATATTGATCAATCGCACATCAATTCGGCTTTTACGACATCCTTGGGATTGGGAATAATCTTCACCCTGTCCTTTGTGGCGGCTGCTCCCATGATTGCCAGAGCCTACGGAATTGATACGTTGAAGGAAATCATTCCTGTCGTGTGCTCAAGCTTTACGATTTCGGCGTTGAGTGTGGTTCCGCGAAACCTCATGATGAAGAACATGAAGTTCAAATCGTTCTTCACCGCGAGCATGCTAAGTATTGTTGGAGGGAATTTAGTTGTAGGACTTTGGTTGGCTTACGGAGGTTACGAGATTTGGGCATACGTATGGGCGTTGTTCGCACAGAATGCACTTATGACTTTGGCTTGTTGGATCCTTCAGCCGACGCGGATTCAATTCAAATGGAATAAAAAGTCGACGTTGCAATTGTTGAATTACGGTGCAGGAAGTTCGCTGTTCAACGCATTGAATTACGCCGCGACGAAAGTCGATGTTGCTGTTCTTCCGCTCTTCTCGAAAGGCACCGCGCTTTTTCCTAATACAGTTTCTTTGAATCAGGCGGGCATGTACGAAAGAGGCGCTTATGTAGCGTCACTTCCAATTACCATTATGGCGAAACTGAGCGACAGCGTGTTGTTCAGCGGCATGTCGAAATTGCAAGAAGAGACCGAACGCTTGAAGCGGGTAGTGTTAGCAGCAACCAATGTGCTAAGCATTTTAATTTTCCCACTTGCCTGTTTCGTGTTTGTTTTTAGTGAAGACATTCTTCGTGTTTATTTAGGAAGCAACTACATGGGTGCAGCTCATCTCTTGCAATGGTTGTTTGTGGCCGTTATTTTTAGAACACTTACTCGTCCTATTGACTCTTTGCTTCGCGCAAAGGGTGAAGTCTATAAAGGAAGTTGGATCAAAGGCATTTATCTGATTTTAATGATCGTTGGAGTCATGGTAGCTGCCCGTTTTTCGGTGGAAGCCGTTGCGATTTCCATTGCGGTAACAACTGGAATTCATTACTTCATGATGATTGGTTTTGCGCACAGAATCTCGGGCGTTTCGGTGAAGGAGCAACTTGCGGCTTTGGTTCCCGGGTCACGCATTGGCGCTATGACCTTGCTAGCGGCATACCTTGCGAAATACATGGCTGTGCGTTCGCATATCGATGGAATTTGGTTGTTACTATTTGCTGTTATATGTGTTTTTGTAGGAGGATGTTTATTGGTGTACATTCGCCCGCAATGGTTGGGAGAGAGAAGCGTTAATCCGCTGTTTATTGTCCCAGAAAGATTTCGGAAATTTCCGTTTTTAAATAGAATTTATAAGGCGTTCGATGAAGAGTAGGTTTTTGATATTGCTTGCATTCGTTTTGTCTCAAGCACTCGGTGTTGGTGCTCAGGCTAAGTTGGTAGTGAATGCTCCCGACAGCCTTTCCTTTCTCTTGTTTGTAGACGAGGTTCAGTTCAACACAGTTCCGGTTTCTTCCATTCAAGTTTCGAAATTGAATGTTGGAAAGCACAACATAAAAGTGGTCGTAGAAGCACAAGAGTCGATTTTTCTACTCAGCGCGAAGAACCTGTTTTCACACAGCTTCTCTGTTTCTGTGGTGAATAGCAAACTCGAGTTGGTTCCTTCAGGAGAATTAAAACTACAAGCCAAAGCTTTTCAGTTTTGGCAGAACAGTTCAATTCAAATTGAAACAAACGACAATGTTTACGTAGGAAAGAAAGGATGTGAAAAACCGGCTTCGTCAACTACGGTAGATTCGCTCGTAAATGTTCTTCATTCCAAGTCATTCGATACCGAGCGCAAGATGATAGCCCGCGGGCAATTGGAAGCGGATTGCTATTTGGTGAAGGACATTATTAAGATCATTGCGACGATTGAATTGGAAGAAAATCGAATGGACTGCATTGTGTCTTCGCTAAGTCAGGTCTACGATATAGAGCTAATCAATGAATTGCTTGAATTGGTTATTCTTGAGCGAAACAAAGAGGCTCTTGAACAGAAAATTTCACAATTACAAAATCAGTAAGAAACATTAAAAGATTACATTTGAACCATGAAAAAAGTACACAATTTTAGCGCGGGTCCTTGCATTTTACCCTCATCGGTTATTGAAGGTTCAGCAGATGCCATTCGTGAATTCGACGGCATGGGATTGTCGTTGATTGAAATTTCACATAGAAGCAAAAACTTCGAACGTGTCATGGATGAAGCCCGTCAATTGGTGAAAGATATTTTGAATCTCGAAGATCGCTATGAAGTTCTTTTTCTTCAAGGCGGAGCAACACTCGGATTCTACATGGTTCCTTTGAATATATTGAAGGAAGGAGGAAAGGCTGCTTACGCAAACACAGGTGTGTGGGCGAGCGGTGCCATTAAAGAAGCGAAGTTGGTTGGAAACATTGATGTGGTGACAGATAGCTCTGCTTCCAACCACAATCACATTCCGGAATTGCCTTCGGTTGATGGTTACGATTATTTCCACTACACTTCCAACAACACCATTTTCGGAACGCAATATCAGTATACGCCGAAAGTTAATGTGCCGTTGGTGTGCGACATGAGTTCAGATATTTTCTCGAAGGAATTCAATGCAAATGATTTCTCGTTGATCTACGCCGGTGCGCAGAAGAACATGGGTCCAGCAGGAGCTACGCTTTACATCATTGATAAAGAAATGTTAGGCAAGACAGGAAGAAAGCTTCCTACTTATTTAGACTTGGCTTCACATATTTCAAAGGACAGCATGGCGAACACACCTCCAGTGTTTTCAGTTTACGCAAGCATGTTAATGCTTCGTTGGATCAAAGAAAACGGTGGATTGAAAGGAATGGAAATTCACAACCGTGCGAAGCAAGAATTATTTTATGTTGAATTGGATAGAAACAGCATGTTCCATGGACACAGCGTTCCAGATAGTCGCTCTTGGATGAATCCGACTTTCCGTTTGAACAACGAAGAGCACTCTGCTACTTTCGATGCCATGTGGAAAGAAGCGGGAATTAGCGGAATCGCTGGACACCGCAGTGTTGGCGGATATCGCGCGTCTATGTACAACGCACTTCCGTTGGAAAGCGTGCAAGTGTTGGTAGATGTAATGAAAGAATTCGAACGTAAAAACGGATAAGATGAAAATTTTAGCAAACGACGGGATAGACGCAAAAGGACATGCTGCTTTGGAAGCCATGGGCTGCACAGTCCTTACAGAAAAAGTAAGTCAAGATGCATTGGCTGGTTTCATTCACAATGAAAACATAGACGGACTTTTGGTGCGCAGCGCAACCACGGCAAGAAAAGAACTGATAGACGCTTGTCCGAATTT
>CAMCUG010000089.1 GCA_945878835.1 Chryseobacterium gleum
CAACACTTACTTAGTTGTTGTTTCGTGTATTTCTGGAACACGTATTGCTGTTTCTGGGAGCAACGAATTTATAGCTTCATGGTTGTACGACGGTACTGAATGGGCAGCTGTTGGATCTGTTCCAATGGTTCGTTTGAACTCTGACGAAAGTGTTTCTGTTGCAACTGTTAACGCTACTACTTCTTTTGAATTGGCTCAAAACATGCCTAACCCATCGAACGGTAACACGACTATCGTTTACAACCTTCCAAGCAATGAGCGCGTAACTTTAACAGTTCGCGATCTAACTGGACGAGTTGTTTCTGTATCTAACGAAGGTGTTAAACCAGCTGGTAAAAACATGATCTCTTTGAATACTTCAGCTTTCGGTGCAGGTGTTTACACTTACACGATTACTGCAGGTTCTTCAAGTTTGACAAAAGAAATGATGGTGAAATAATTCACTTACTTTCCTTGAAAGGAAAAGGTCCCGCACATGCGGGACTTTTTTTTTGCTCAATGGATTTGACTAATGAAAGATTTCTTACCTTCACATCCTAAAATTAAACCTGATAAGATGAAAAAACTTTTTACTCTTTGCGGTGCAATTGGTTTAGCTTTTTCTGCAACGGCACAAACAACGCCATTGACAGACATTAAAGCTGCTCCAAAGGCTCCTTCAAACACTGAATTGGAACGTTCTGCGCACGCTACTGCAACGACTCCAACTACAAGCAACGATCGTGTTGTTGTATACAGCCAGAACTTCTCTGCTGGATTTGGCGATATGACTCACGAAGACAGCAGCCCTGCTGGATCCATTTGGATGATCGCAAATGCTAGCTCTCCTGCTGGAGAATTCTCTACCACATTACCAGCTTTAGCATCTCCTACTGCTGCGAACGGATGGGCAATTTTCGATTGTGATCTTTACAACACTCCTATTGCTGATGGTGTTGAAGACGTAACCGGAAGCATGTCAACTCCATCTATCGATTGCAGTGCTTTGGCTTCTGTAGTTGTTGAATGGTCACAATACTTCCGTTATTGCTGCTTCTCTGCGTCTCCATTGACGGTGGAAGTTTCTACAGACGGTGGAACCAACTGGACTGTTTTTCCTGCAAACGGAAGCTTCAATCCAAGTGCAAATTCACTTTCTGCAAACCCGTTGAACACTCGTGTTGACATTTCTTGCGCTGCTGCAGGACAATCGAACGTATTGGTTCGTTGGGGATATAACACATCTGCTGCTGCTGGATATAGCCACTACTTCTGGGGAATCGATGATATTGAAATTTTCGATAACTCATCAATAAATGATCTTGAAATTCTTCAGGTTACAAACGGAGACGTTTTCGGAATTTGGGAATACCGTGTTACTCCTTTCGAGCAACGCACCTATGCTGTTGATGGTGGTTTACTTGCTGGTGTTATTTACCGCAACAACGGAAGTGCTGATCAAACTAACACTTCAATCAACATTGACATTTTAGATGGTTCTGGAGCTATTGTTGGAAACGCAGTTTCTAGCCCTTTCACTATGGAAGCTTTCGGTAACACGCTAGAGTGTCCTTCATTCCTTAACGATACTTTGTACATCCAAACAGGTTGGGAGCCAAGTGCCGTTGGAACATATACTGTTCGCGCAAGCATTCTTTGCTTAGACGCAACAGATGAGACTTCGGCTAACAACACGATGGATAAAATCATTGTGTACTCTACTGACGAATACGGTCATGAAGACGAATCCAACTTAGACATCGAGTTAACTCCACGTGATAGCGATTCAAGTCCAGGCGAGTTTGATCCAACAGGATACGGTGCATTCTTTACTTGTCCAAATGCTGGTTCAATGGCGCACGGTTTAACGGTAGTTTTCGGACCAACGTCTGATGCTGATGTTGATTACACTGCTGTATTGTTCGAAGGAAGTCCTAACGACGCTGCGGTTCTCGCTTCTCAAGATTATGTTTTGAATGCGGGATGGATCGACAACGGTTATCAATACTTCCCATTCGATGCTCCAGTAGATCTTCTTCCTGGTACTGTTTACTTCAATGGTGTGTTGAACGAAAACACAAGTGCATTGGAACTAACTGTCGCTGCTGAAGACAACAGCGATACTGATAATTCAACAGCTGTATACGAAATGGCTGGTGACGGTTCATTCGTTTGGTTCGTAAGTCAAAGCTTCTCTCCTGCTGTTCGCTTGATTCTTTCTGAGCGTGTAGCTGTAGACGAGATAAACTCTGACAACTTAACTTTCTTCCAATTCGCTCCAAACCCAGCAGTAACTTCAACTCGCGTTAATTTCGAGTTAACTTCTGCTGCTAACGTTGCTTACGAAGTACGTGACATCACTGGAAAATTAATCGAGTTCAAAAACTTAGGTAAATACACTCCAGGAATGAACAACTTCGAATTGAACGTTGCTGGCTTGAACGCTGGAAACTATGAAGTTTCTTTAGTAATTGGTGGAGCAAGAATGTTCACTAAAACACTTTCAGTTAAGAAATAATATTTTCTTGTTGAAATGATAAGGCCACCTTCGGGTGGCCTTTTTTTATTCGTATCGAAGTGCTTCAATCGGATCAAGCTTAGAGGCCTTCTTGGCCGGATAATATCCGGAAGCCACCGAAACGATAAAAGAAATCGTTGCTCCCAAGAGCAACCAAAGCCAAGGAATGGTAAAGCCAACTCCAATGACCAATGAAACAATGTTGCCCACCAGCACACCTAAAACAATTCCTATTATTCCGCCTATCTGTCCAATGACAACAGCTTCAATTAAAAACTGTTGCTGTATAATCTTCGCGCTAGCCCCAATCGATTTGCGAACACCAATCTCACGCGTTCTCTCCGTAACAGAAACGAGCATGATATTCATAAGACCAATTCCCGCGCTAATGAGAGTAATGATGCCAATACAAATTCCCCCTAACGTAATTCCTGAAATCAAACCCATGAGCTTTTCTACAAGTCCATTGCTCATATTCACTTCGAACGAATTATCCTCGCCTGGACCGTCGGAACGCGCAACACGCATGGCTTCAACAGCAAGTTCTGTCGCCGCCTCCAATTGTGCAGCTGTTTTCACTGCAATACTAATCTGATATTCCGAATTCTCATCACCAAATGTTTTCCGAACATTCGTCAACGGAATCAAGCACTGATTATCCCCTGCAAATCCGAACGTGTTTCCTTTTTCTTTCAAAGCCCCAACTATCGTGTAGGACCTTCCACTTACATCTACTGTTTGCCCAATAGGTGAAACACCGCCTTTGAATAACTCCTTCGCAATGTCAGCGCCACACACCATAACGTTGGCGCCATCCTTCAACTCGAACGAAGAAAAATTACGCCCATCGCTTAGCACGTATGAAGACAATTCGAAATAATTCGCGTCGCAACCCAAGACTGAAACATTCGGATTGGTTTTTAATCCATTCCTAGAAACAGTAGAAGTTGCAGAAGCAAAGACGCTTAAGGAAACAATAGCGTCTTCTTTGAACAACTCTTGAAACTTTTTGGCCTGGTCGTAGGAAATAACTTCGACATTCTTACTGCTCTGACCTCTTCGCATTCCTTGTCGGGTGTTGTTTCCCGATCGAATCGAAAACGTATTCGACCCAAGGCGAGAAAATTCTTCACTCAGCTTACGCTCTATGCACTTAACAGCCGTTATCATTCCAACTAACGCAGTAATACCAATGGCAATAATTGATACCGTTAAGGTGGCACGAAGCTTCTGGCTTCGAACCGAACCAACAGCGGTTCTTAGATTTTCGTTGAAAGATGTCGATAAAAGACGAAGCATAAAACAAAAGTAGGGTTGTAATTCCCTCGATTCATAACTATTTTTGCAGAGTAAAAATCTACAAAAAATGAGTGAAGTATTCGACCTAGACATGATCAAAAGCCACTACAACAGACTGGCTGAACGTGTAGAGAAAGTAAGAAATGTAGTTGGTAAACCACTGACATTAACTGAGAAAATATTATACTCTCACCTTTGGAATGGCTCAACTGACGTGGCTTTCGAACGCGGAGGATCATATGTAGATTTCGCTCCAGATCGCGTTGCTATGCAAGACGCTACTGCTCAAATGGCCTTGTTACAATTCATGCAAGCTGGTAGAAAAAAAGTAGCTGTACCCTCTACCGTTCACTGCGACCATTTGATTCAAGCCCGCGTGGGTTCTACAACTGACTTGACAGATTCTTTGATAAAAAATAACGAAGTATTCAATTTCCTTTCGACCATTTCAAACAAATATGGAATTGGTTTCTGGAAACCAGGCGCAGGTATCATTCACCAAGTAGTGCTTGAGAACTATGCATTTCCTGGTGGATTAATGATTGGAACAGATTCACATACAGTGAATGCTGGTGGACTCGGTATGATTGCCATTGGGGTTGGTGGCGCAGATGCCATGGACGTTATGGCTGGCATGGCATGGGAATTAAAATTCCCGAAATTAATCGGTATTAAATTGACTGGTAAACTTAGCGGATGGTGTTCTGCGAAAGATGTTATTTTGAAAGTAGCTGGAATTCTTACCGTGAAAGGTGGAACCGGTTGCGTAGTGGAATATTTCGGTGAAGGCGCGCGAGCACTTTCATGCACCGGAAAAGGTACCATCTGTAACATGGGTGCTGAAATTGGAGCAACCACTTCAACCTTTGGTTACGACGATAGTATGGAAAGATACCTTCGCTCTACCGGACGCCCTGAAGTTGCAGATCTTGCCAACGACATTCGCGAATACCTGACCGGAGATGCTGAAGTTTATGCAAATCCAGAAATGTATTTCGATCAAGTTCTTGAAATCAATCTCGATGAATTAGAGCCATACATCAACGGTCCTTTCACTCCAGATTTAGCAACGCCTATCTCTAAAATGAAAGAGGCTGCTGCTGCAAACGATTGGCCTATTAAAGTTGAAGCTGGGCTTATTGGCTCTTGCACCAATAGTTCTTATGAAGATATTTCTCGCGCAGCATCATTAGCGAAGCAAGCGGCAGAAAAAGGTATGGTACCGAAAGCGGAATTCAGTATTACGCCTGGTTCAGAGAAGGTTCGCTTTACCATTGAACGCGACGGATTTATTGAAACGTTTTCTAAAATCGGCGCGAAGGTTTTCGCGAATGCTTGCGGGCCATGCATTGGCATGTGGGCAAGAACTGGCGCTGAAAAGAAAGAACGAAACACAATCGTTCACTCGTTCAACCGTAACTTCTCTGCCCGCCAAGACGGAAATCCAAACACCATGGCGTTCGTTGCTTCTCCGGAAATAACTACTGCACTTGCTATTGCTGGGGACTTAACGTTCAATCCTTTGACAGATTCTTTAACGAACAATAAAGGCGAGCAAGTGATGTTCGATGCTCCAACCGGATTCGAATTACCACCACTTGGATTCGACGTGAAAGACGCAGGTTACCAAGCACCCGCTGAAGATGGAAGCGCCATAGAAATTACAGTGGCTGAAGACAGCGAACGCTTGCAATTGCTTGCGCCGTTCGCCGATTGGAACGGGGCAAACATTGAAAACGCTCGCGTATTAATTAAGGCGAAAGGAAAATGTACGACTGACCACATCTCAATGGCTGGACAGTGGTTGCGTTTCCGCGGTCACTTAGACAATATCGCGAACAACACGCTAATTGGAGCAACCAACTTCTTCAACGGTGAGCAAAACAAAGTGAAGAATCAAATCACCGGCGAATACGCTGAAGTACCACCGGTGCAACGTGCATACAAGGCAGCTGGTGTTCCTTCGATTGTCGTGGGAGACCATAACTACGGCGAAGGCTCTTCACGTGAGCACGCAGCCATGCAACCGCGTCACTTAGGTGTTCGTGCGATTCTTGTAAAAAGCTTTGCGCGTATTCATGAAACTAACTTGAAGAAGCAAGGTATGTTGGCACTCACCTTCGCTAACGAAGCTGACTACGATAAAATTCAAGAAAACGATACAATCAATTTCGTTGACTTGGTGAATTTCACTGCTGGAAAACCATTGACTTTGGAGTTGGTTCACGAAGATGGTTCGAAAGAAAACATCTTTGTCAACCACACATACAACGACCAACAAATTGAATGGTTCAAAGCAGGTGGTGCATTGAACTTAATTAGAAAATCACTTTAATAATGAAAAGAAAAGGACTTGTTAAAGTCCTTTTCTC
>CAMCUG010000090.1 GCA_945878835.1 Chryseobacterium gleum
AACACAGTTGCTGACGTTATTTGCTTCAGCGCTTGTGGACCATGTCAAGCTCCAACCCCAGTGTTGTTCCGTGTAGACATGACTCTTCAAACAGTTAACGCAAACGGTCCTCACGTTGCAGGTTCATTCCAAGGATGGAATCCTGGCGATGCGAACACCTTGATGACTGACCCAGACGGTGATAACATTTATGAAGTAACTCTTTTACTTCAACCAAGTACTTATGAATTCAAATTCGTTAATGGTTCTGCTTGGGCAGATGGAGCTGAAACTATTCCTGCCGATTGTAATGTAAATGGTAATCGTGAGGTTGTTGTTGCGGCTGATCCAGTTGTTGAGCATTTCTGCTACAACCAATGTGGAGCAGAGTGTGTGGTTGATCCGGCTGCTGCTGACATCACTTTCCGCGTGAATATGTTCACTACCGGTGCGAGTGCTGCAGGTGTTTGGATGATTGGTGGTTTCACAACTCCAGTATGGCAAGGTGGTGCAGTTCAAATGACTGACGACAACTTAGACGGAGTTTATGAGTGCACAGTGAACGTTAGCGGTTCTGCTGACATTCAGTACAAATTTGTTAATGGAGACGTATCAGTTCCTACAAATGAAGAAGCTGTTGGTATTATGAATTGCGGTATAGCAAACGGTGTTGGCGGTTACAACCGAGTGCACACACGCACAGGTATTGCCGAGGTAATGAACACAGTGTGTTTCGATTCTTGTGCTGATTGTATTATTGGTGTTCAAGAAGCTATGGCTTTAACTGTATTGAATGCTTACCCAGTTCCTGCGAATGAGTTCGTAACTCTTTCTTTCGGACAAGTTAAATCTGCTCCTATCACTGTTCGTGTAATGAACAACTTAGGTCAAGTAGTTTCTACTCAATACATGGGTAACCTTCCAACAGGTAACAACCAAGTTCGTGTGAACTTAGAGGGTGTTGCTGGTGGAATCTATGCTATCGAATTGTCAAACGGAATTGAAAGAACTGCTGTACAAATCGCAGTTCAATAATTCATTTGAACAGATTAATTTTAGAAAAAGGCTGCCGAAAGGCAGCCTTTTTTTATTGTTAGAATAATGCGTTCAAGCTGAGAAAGTTTAGGGCAAAACAAACCCCCGAACGTTTTCGAGGGTTTGCTTTACCTTAACTAAAAAGACCCACAGCAGAAACTGCGAATGGACTTTTCGGCGCGAAAATACGTTGGTTCATTCGTATCTTCATATTATTATTTAATGGAGTTTTGAACATTCGTCCGCTCATTCAATACCGAGTAAAATTCGATGACTTATATCATTCATTATGAAATGAATAATTTTAGGGCTGCTTGATTCCTCTATGAAGAATGTGTTTTGATTTTTCTGAGAATAATCTATTAGTCTTCCTCTCAAATCATAAACAGTAACTGAAGAAACAGGAAAATTGAAATCTAACTCGAAACCATTTTCTAAATTTCGCACGCGATACTCACACTTTATTTCCTCTATATTATTCTCTTGCATCTGAATATCAAAAGAACCTTGCGCTGTTCTTCCGCAGGCATCAATGGCAGAATAACTTAGCACATAACTTCCGGATGAATTGTAGACATGTTCCGCAGCAAAATTGGTTGATGAACTTCCGTCACCAAAGTCCCAAGTAAAATTCCATCCGGCTGCAGATTGATTTTCAATTTGAAGATTTAATCCATTGGATGATGTGCTAATTGATACAGCAGGATCATATTCCCCCACATGCCATTCCATGGAGTTATTGAACACGACCTCTTGAGCTGCTAATTTTATTTTTTCGGCAACAACAGGATCTAATGTTGAGGAATAGGTAATGAGATACGGGTCAGTGCGAAGCATTACTGCAATCATGCTGCATGCAGCGGCGTAACTGCCTTCCAATGAGGGATGGCTGCCATCGGCTGAATATAAATTTATTTCAGGATAAGTATTTCGAATGTAATTCCAAAGGGCACCAACAGGGGAGAGAATCGCATTGTTGGCTATAGCCATTTGTCTGTATCGGAGATTCAGCAAACTGTCCATTCCTTCATAGGTGCATACCGGAGGCCACGAGGCGCAGTTCCCCGCATCACCGTTTTGTCTTCCCCAAGTCATATAAAAAACCGTCTCGGTGCAAGAATCTACTGCAAGTATTTGGTTGTTCAGTTGAGCGGCAAATGGAAAGCAATCGGTCAGAACTTGTCCTTCGGGAAAGGAGGGGAGTTGACTTTGCTCTTGCAAAACGACATAGTCCCAGTTCCCCTCATTAATAAGGGCTTGAGAACTTGCATTCGTGGTGTGCATTTGAAAAGTTGTTCCTCCCGGAGTGCTACTTGCCACTTCCATAGGCATACCCGCGAAGCCAATGCTCAACGCGCAATCAGCGGTTAATTGAGGCAAATTATTTACCCCAGTGTAACTGTTCCCAATGAACAACACACGCGTCTGAGAATGCAAAAGGTTGGTGAAAATTACCAACCATGCGCAGAAAAATAATTTCTTCATATTACTTAAATATGACGGGACCAACAATTGATTTTCCTTCACGAATATATTCAACTTCAGTTGTGTCACCTTCGTTGAATTTTCCAAGCGCTTCCATGTATGAACTCATGTCTGCAATTTTATTCTCTCCAAGGCGAACAACAATGTCACCTTGCTTAAGTCCCGCTAATGCTGCTGGACGATTTTCCTTCACGCCATCGATGCGCATTCCAACTCCGCTGAACATATAATCTGGCATAACACCTAGTGTTACTTTAAACGAAGAGTTCATTGGTTTTGGATCTATGGTCTTTGTGAATTCCAATTTCGAATGTGCATTCATTTCAACACACATCGAATACATGTAATTCACCACTTCATTCAATCCCTCATAATTGATTTTGTCGAAGTCATCACTTGGCTTGTGGTAGTCGCTGTGCTGTCCGGTGAAGAAGTGTAACACAGGAGTGCCCATGTTGTAGAACGAACTGTGATCGCTTGGACCGATGCCACTTTTATCGAACAACAATTTGAAATTCGGTGTGTTGTTTTTTGTGAGCCAGTTCTCAAATTCAGGAGAAGTCCCTGTTCCGCTAATTGAAAGAGCTTGCTCTGCGTTCAACCTTCCAACCATATCCATGTTCATCATGCAATTAACGGTTGCCAAATCAACAGTTGGATTCTTGCAGAAGTAGTTGCTTCCCCACAGTCCTTTTTCTTCTCCGCTGAACGCGATGAAGAGGTAGTTGTATTTAGTGGTTGAAGCAGATTTATCTGCTTTGAATTTGCGAGCTAACTCAATCATAGCAGAAACGCCGCTGGCGTTGTCATCTGCTCCGTTGTGAATGGCCCTTTCTCCCGTCCATAAGCTATTCTCGTCGCCATAACCCAAGTGATCGTAGTGCGCACCAATGGTGATGGTGTTTGCAGCGCCGTTGTCGATGTATCCGACAACATTTTTCCCATTGATTTCTTTCACCAATGACTTTCCCATTTTCAAACTGTCACCCACTTGGTGCACTTGTCCATGTCCTTGCGGAATAAATGAGAAGGCTTGAAAAAACCCGAGAGTTCCTTTTGGAAGTAATCCAATTTGAAGAAATTGATCTTGAATATATCCAGCGGCTTTATCAGCGCCAGGAGTTCCAATTGCTCTTCCTTCGAATGCATCACTGGCCAAAACGGCAACATCTGCTTTTAAATGAGCAATGCATTCTGTTGATTTTTTTTCATGTGGAAGTACGGTGCAGCTGGCGAATGCAACTGCCATAGAAATCTGGAGTAAAAACTTTTTCATGACGCAAATTTAGTGACGATTCAATATAGTTTTCAATTCTTCGTTACCTTCGCTATATGAGGTGTGTCAGTCTTTTTTTCTTTTTATTTCTTTCTCTAATTGGATTTTCTCAGACCATTCGAATTGAAGGAAGAGTGCGCGATCCTCACGGTCAAGGAATCCCAAACGCCATAATAGTAAACAACAGAACCAAAACAGGAAGCTTTGGTAATTCGAGCGGTTTTTATTCCATTGTTTGTGAGAAGACTGATACATTAAGCATTACGGCTTTGAGCTATTACACGCGCCAATTGTGTATGAAAGATTCTTTGGTGAAGACTGTATACCACCCGACAATTTTTCTCGACGATAGAACGTATATGTTACCCGTAGTGGAATTTATTTCTCCTAGAGATTTGGAGGCTATTGAAGATGATTTACGCGGTTTGGGCTTCGATGAAAATCAATTTAAGACGGCTAATGTAAGTAATCCAATTACGTTTTTGTACGAGCAATTTAGTAAACGTGAAAGAAGCAAGCTAGAGGTTTCTCGCATGGTTTACGAAGACAAGAAACGGGCTTTGCTGAAAGAGCTTTTTCACTTGTATGTCGATTATGATATTATTGATTTAACCAACGAAGAGTTCGACACGTTTATTGATTTCATGCATGTGAGTGATGATTTCATTCGTCAGAGTTCGCAGTATGAATTCTTGATTTTTGTGAAGGAAGAGTTTCAGCAATATAAAATTTGGAGGCGCGGAAGAAGAGAATGGAAGGAAGATGATTTCAATTATGACAAGGATTAATTCCTTCTCGAATTTTGAATGAAGTTTCCTCCGCATTTGAAAAAGCCAGCATTCCGGTCGTAGTAGTATACCAATAGCTGATAATTGTTTTCCGTGGCAGAATGGTTTCCTTCAGCAAAATTAATCTCTTCGTTGTTGCTTGAAGGCTCAATTCGAAAACGGTAATTGTAAACACCTTGTTTCAAATACATGGTTGCTTGATACCCTTTTTTAATGTCACTGTATTCACACAGAATAGGAGTATTCCATTCATTTCCACATTCAAGAAAAACCTTGTTAAGTAATTCGGGTGAATTCAATTCGAAATGAACAAAAGTGTAATCGCTTGTGAGATCATCGTCCTCGTAGATTTCACTGGAAATCAATGCAGCACCGTTGAGGTCGGAACGACTGGTGTAGGCGAGATTCATTTCGTTCTGACTGGGGTATAGATAAATGTGATTTTCATTTTCAACACGAACGTTGTTCTGGACGTTGTAACCGTTTACGCGCAAATCCTTCGTTTCAAAAGCTTCCCATTCGCCGCTGCCTGGAAATTCATTTTCACCGTTTGCATAATCATACACCAACACGTTGTTGGGTTGAATGTATGTCGGTTGGAAATTCATTTTATCGTCTTCCCATCTTCCGTTTTGAAGAATAACGGGAATGACTTTGTTCATGTCGTACACAGGAGTGTTAGCTAGTGAAATGGTGAAATCAACTTCCTGATGTGACTGAAGATGTTGAATGGTAGAAGCACGCTTAATATTCATATCGGCATTCAATCCGTGCTCCCCTTCAACATAAACCACCATGCGAAACCCAATTCGAACGCTCGATTCAGTGTATTCGCTTCCTTCGTGAACAACCACGTAGTAGTTTCCAGATTGAATAAACTTGGTCATGGTATTGGGCAATTCGAATCGGTAGTGATCGAAAGTAGCGGTTGTGTGAATGGAGTTTTCGGGAAAAGAAACGCGTTGACTTGTGAATCCTTGTATGACGTCTGATGGATTAGTGTCATCTGTGTTCCAGTAAGGGTCGCAGTGAAATATGGAGTAGTACAAATCTTCATCAGGAGAAGTGAACACATCGAATTCAAATTGAATGACGTCGTTACTCAATAGGTTTAAGAATGGTCCGGAAAGGGCAGCGTTCTTGGCGTGTGCCTCAACGGAAAAATAGTCGTAATCGGAATGAACGAAATTGCTGTTCAATGAAGGGATTTGTGCATGTATTGAGCACAATAGCATAGGAGCGAGGCAAAGAAATAAATAAAACAGGATAGATGAAGTATTCCGCATGCGATAAAGTTATTCAGTTTATTTTTGTGTCATGAAAAAAAATGTATCAATCCTATTTTTTGCAATCGTTTTGTTTGGAGTTGTTTTTCATTCATGTGGAAATAAAACCAAAACAGAGGAGGGTGTAATTGGAAGAGATTACGATCGCAATTTTTTGGGAATGAAGTATACGGTGAGCGTTGTTGGTGACACCACCGACTATTCGTTCGCTTTCGACTCGATTGAAAACGCAGTACGCATGCACATTGATGCGAGTAGCCCGAACAGCACCTGTATGTTGTACAATTATTC
>CAMCUG010000091.1 GCA_945878835.1 Chryseobacterium gleum
TCCTTTTCTGTTGCTTATGGCGCGCACACAGGAATTGGAACATTGCCCGCATTGTACTACGGAAATGAAGAACAGAAAAAACTCTTCATCTCGAAACTTTCAACGGGAGAATGGTTCGGCTGTTATTGCTTAACTGAACCGAATTCAGGAAGCGACGCCAATTCAGGAAAGACAAAAGCCACATTAACTGAAGACGGAAAGCACTATAAAATATCTGGACAAAAAATGTGGATCACGAATGCTGGATTTGCAGATGTATTCACGGTTTTTGCAAAAATTGAAGACGATGAAAATTTAACAGCATTTCTTCTTCACAAAGACATGCCCGGCATAACATTGAATCCCGAAGAAAAGAAGATGGGCATCAAAGGTTCTTCCACCCGTCAAGTCTTTTTCAATGACATTCTCGTTCCAATAGAAAACATGTTAAGCGACCGCCAGAATGGTTTCAAAATAGCCGTTAACATTTTGAATATTGGACGCATCAAATTAGCCGGGGCAGTCATGGGTGGTGCAAAAGCAACGGTTACTGACTCTGTGGAATACGCCATTACTCGAGAGCAATTCGGAAGATCTATTTCAAAATATGGTGCAATTCGTCACAAATTAGCGGAGATGGCTATTCGCTGCTATGCCACGGAATCTGCGTTGTATCGGGCTACTCAAAACATTGACGACGCCATTGCTGGATTAATAGAATCTGGAATGGAAAAAGGAGCTGCTGTGTTGAAAGGCATTGCAGCTTTTGCGCCTGAATGCGCAATACTCAAAGTGTACGGCAGTGAAACATTGGATTACGTTGTAGACGAAGCCGTTCAGATTTATGGCGGAATGGGATACAGCGCTGAATCACGTGTGGAACGAGCTTATCGCGATTCTCGTATCAATCGAATTTTCGAAGGAACTAACGAAATCAATCGCATGCTTATCGTTGACATGCTTTTGAAAAAAGCCATGAAAGGCGAATTGGATTTAATGACTCCAGCTATGAATGTGGCGAATGAACTCATGTCAATTCCTGATTTCGCTGAGCCAAGTGAAGACATCTTCGAACGCTACTTAGCGTGCATTGAAAATTTCAAAAAAGCAGTTCTCATGATTGCAGGAAGTGCCGCTCAAAAACTTATGATGCAATTAGCGAAAGAGCAAGAGATATTAATGAACATTGCGGACATGGCTATTTGGACATACGTTGCTGAAAGCACCGTTCTCAGAACTCAGAAAAGAGTTCAGCTAAGAGGAATAGAAAATTCCGTAAGTCAAATTGCCATGATGCAGACCTTGGTCACAGATCTTGCAGACTTCATAAATAAAGCTGGAAAAGACGCCTTGAATTCTTTTGTTGAGGGAGATGAGCAGCGCATGATGATGATGGGCTTGCGCAGATTTACAAAAACAGAACCCTTCAGCACAAAAGAAGGTCGACGCATCGTTGCAGCTGAATTAATTGCAGCCGGGAAGTACTGTTTCTAATAAAGAATTGAAAAACAAAATAGGGAATTAATTCCCTATTTCTGAATGAAACTTTATACGCATCAAGCGCAGGATTCCCTCTTCGTAATCACCGTCGAAATACTCTTCTGCCTCTAAAATATCATCTGTTTCAGATTGCATGAAGTACTCCATGATTTCATCTTGGGAATCTTCATCAATTTCATCATCTATAAAATATTGAATATCTAAGCGTGTTCCAGCATGAACGATGGTTTCAATCTCGTCAATTAAATCTGGGTATGTTTTACCAATTCCCTTCGCAATATCGAAAAGCGGAATGCGCTTATCAACGTTTTGAATGATCTTAATTTTGTGGCTGCTCTTAGCATGTGCACTTTTCAAAACAAAATCTTCTGGACGTTCAATATCATTGTCTTCAACATATTTTTTTATCAGTGCTAAAAACGCAGAACCGAATTTCATGGCCTTACCTTTCCCTACTCCTCCAATGTGCGAAAGCTCATCAATGGTAATTGGATATTGTGTAGCCATTTCCTCCATAGAAGGTTCCGAAAAAATCACATAGGGTGGTAGTCCTTTTTCCTTTGAAACTTTCTGACGCAATTCTTTCAGCATTAGGAACAACGTTTCGTCGGATGCTCCTGAACCGGTCGCCTTCACTGCATGAATCAATTCACCATCGTCATCTGTTTCTCCTATCTCTTCTTCCTTCACTAAATCCATTTTGAAAGGAGTCTTCAAAAACTCCAATCCTTCAGCCGTAAGCTTCAACGTTCCGTAGGTTTCAATTTCTTTGCGAATAAAATTCTTAACAAGGAGCTGACGCATAATGGCGTTCCAATGCTTGTCTGTTTCCTCTTTTCCAGCGCCAAACAACTTGTGCTTATCTGCTTTGTAAGTCGACACCTCAGCGTTATTAAGCCCGCCCAATACATTCGCAATAAATTTCGCTTTGTGGGTCTCTTTAAATGCTTTTATGCATTCCAAAACCAATTTCACATCTTCCGTAGCATCGAAAATTTGTTTCGGCTTGCGCGAGTTATCGTCCATGCCTGCCCCTTCACCGGTAACGTCATCCCATTCTTCACCAAAATAGTGAAGCAAATATTTTCTTCGGCTCATTGCCGTTTCGGCGTATGCCATTACTTCTTGAAGAAGAAGCATTCCGATTTCTTGCTCTGCAACTGGTTTACCGTGCAGAAACTTCTCTAATTTCTCAACGTCCTTCGGAGAGTAAAAAGCCAAACAATGTCCTTCACCACCATCTCTTCCTGCGCGACCCGTTTCTTGATAATAACTCTCTAAACTTTTTGGAATATCATGGTGAATAACGAATCTCACATCGGGTTTATCGATACCCATTCCAAACGCGATAGTTGCAACAATAACATCTACATCCTGCATGAGAAATTTATCCTGAACGTCGTTCCGCTGATGGCTGTCCATTCCAGCATGATATGACAGCGCTTTAATTCCGTTAGCTACGAGCAGCTCTGCAATCTCCTCGGTCTTCTTCCGAGACAGGCAATATACTATCCCGCTTTTACCGGCATTCCCTTTTACGAATTGAATGATCTGTTTTCCAACGCTTACTTTAGGGCGTACTTCGTAGTACAGATTATCACGGTTGAAAGAAGACTTAAAGACTTTCGCATCAACCATTCCAAGGTTCTTCTGAATATCTATCTGAACCTTAGGGGTAGCCGTTGCGGTTAAGGCCATTACGGGTAAATCAGCAATTTGCTGAATAATGGTTTTGATTCTTCTGTATTCAGGACGGAAATCGTGTCCCCATTCTGAAATACAATGCGCTTCATCAATAGCAACAAACGAAATTTTACAGGTTCGAAGAAATTCTATATTCTCTTCTTTTGTTAAAGACTCTGGGGCCACATAAAGAAGCTTGGTCTTGCCACTGAGCATGTCCTTCCTTACTTGAGCAATCTCGCTTTTATTCAATGAAGAATTAATGACGTGCGCTATACCATCTTCATTTGAAAATCCTCGCATAGCATCTACCTGATTTTTCATCAAGGCAATCAAAGGCGAAACCACAATAGCTGTTCCTTCCGACATAAGAGCAGGAAGCTGGTAGCACAGAGACTTCCCTCCTCCTGTAGGCATAATCACGAAGGTGTCATTTCCTGCAAGCACATTGTCAATAACGCCTTCCTGCAGGCCTTTAAAGTTTGAAAATCCAAAAAAATACTTTAAGGCTTCTTTCGGAGCCATAACTGTCGCTGTAATCATTATCTTTTAGTAATTGAACGTTATGAAAAAGTAACGTCTCTGTAAACTTCGCTTAACGAATATAAGCACAAAAGCACATGCACACCGACAAATCCGATCGAAAAAAAAGACCTCTAAAAACTAACGATTCTTTGCATCTTTGCAAAGTGAAAATGACCTCAAACACTTCAATTTTAGACTCGGCGAAAGAAGCCATTCGATTAGAAGCAGATGCGATTTCCACATTGGGAATGTCGCTAGACAACGCCTTTGTATCTGTTGTAATGGCTGTCCTCGAAACTGAGCAACCGATCATTGTAACCGGAATCGGCAAGAGCGGAATAATTGCTCAAAAATGGGTGGCCACTTTTAATAGCACCGGACAACCCGCTCAGTTTTTGCATGCCTCTGAAGCCATTCATGGCGATTTGGGTATGGTTCAAAACAATAGCATTGTCTTTTGCCTATCGAAAAGCGGAGACTCCCCTGAAATTCAATACCTGGTTTCCTTATTGAAATCTATGAATGTTCAGTTAGTGGGAGTAGGTGCTAACACCGAAAGTTTTCTGGCGAAAGAATCGACTTACTTTTTACATACCCCCATGACAAGCGAAGCTTGTCCGAATAATTTAGCTCCAACCGTTAGCACGACACTTCAATTGGCCGTAGGCGACGCAATTGCTGTCTCGCTTATGACGGAACGAGGATTTAGCAAACTCGATTTTGCAAAATTCCATCCCGGTGGAGCTCTTGGAAAAAAACTTTTTACAACCATTGGACAAGTGATGCGTGTAGATGCCCTACCACAGGTTTCTTCAGACTGTAACTTCCGCGATTTGCTCATGGAGATATCTTCCAAGCGTGTTGGTGCCACTGCAGTGTTAGAAAACGATGAGTTATTGGGTATAGTTACGGACGGTGATATTCGAAGAGCCGTTGAGCGTAATGTGAATTTAGATGCATTGCGCGCATCTGACTTAATGAACATATCAGCCAAAAGAATTCAAAGCTCAGCTTTAGCCGTTGAAGGTTTTCAATTGATGGAAAACAACAAGATTAGCCAATTGCTTGTGGTGGACGAAAGCGGAAAATATTGTGGCATTATTCATTTGCATGATATTCTGAGTGCAGGCATTAATTAATTGAGATGGCTGAAGAGAAAAACATGAGCTTCTTGGAGCATCTTGAGGAACTTAGAAAAAGATTGTTTCGAGCGGTTTTGTTTGCTGTTGCAGGAGTTGTGGTTGTATTTATTTTCGACACTTATGTTATTGAAAATATCATTATGGCTCCTCGAAGAGCCGATTTCCCTACATACCGTTTCTTTTGTTGGTTAGGCCAAAACTTGGGGTTGGAAGATCAGCTCTGCTTTTCAGATGCTAACTTCACACTTCAGAGCACCACTATGGGCGGAAATTTTTCTGCCTACATGACGGTGGTTTTAATTGGAGGAGTCATTCTCG
Source organism: Chryseobacterium gleum (assembly GCA_945878835.1). Classification (GTDB taxonomy): domain Bacteria; phylum Bacteroidota; class Bacteroidia; order Flavobacteriales_D; family Sanyastnellaceae; genus CAIZGX01. The sequence continues at coordinate 5,148 of CAMCUG010000091.1, forward strand.
CCTTTCCCGCAATCTTTTATCAGCTTTGGGCTTTCGTTCGTCCAGGATTGAAAAAGACTGAGCTTAAATCTGCCCGCGGCATTGGCTTCTATGTATCCTTGTTATTCTTTTTTGGAGTATTGTTCGGTTATTATGTGCTTACACCCCTGTCTATTCAATTTTTAGGAAACTTTGCTTTTGCAGATGTCGAAGTAAATGCAACCGTATTGTCTTATTTGAAACTGTGCTCTTCACTCATTCTCGGAACGGGGCTAGTTTTCCAGATGCCCGTAGTGATTTACTTCTTGGCGAAAATTGGTTTAGTAACTTCGGCATTCCTTAAAAAATACCGAAGACACGCCTTCGTTATTAACCTTATTGTTAGTGCTATTATTACTCCTCCAGACGTGACGAGTCAAATGCTTGTTTCGCTGCCTTTGCTGTTGCTTTATGAAATAAGTATCCGTGTTGCTCAACGCGTGGAGAAAAAGAAAGGGTAATTCCAATTTACAATTGATTTTCGTTTGCAATGAGAAACGAGATTTTTCTTATATTCGTAAACTTAAAAGTTAACTTAAATTTAAATACATGAAGAAAATCTACTTATTAGGTTTGTTCACAACTTTAGTGAGTGTATCATTCGCTCAATGGTCAGTGCAACAATCACCAGCGCGCAGAACTTTCACAAGAAGTGAAATTTCTCCAAAAGCTACTATCCGTCAAGAGATGGCACCATCTGCTGACTGGAGCAATCGTGTTACCCTCCTTACGGAAGATTTCCAAGGAGTTATGGGTGCAATGCCAGGAGCATTGCCAACAGGATGGTCTACAGGTTTAGTTGTTCAGGCTGACGGCTCAAACGGAAATGGTTTCAAAACACACACCAGTGCAACTGCTAACGGTGGTGGTTACTGGCCAGTTCCACAAATTGGGACAGGCAACAAATTTGCAGGTGCAAATGACGACGACG
>CAMCUG010000092.1 GCA_945878835.1 Chryseobacterium gleum
AATGAATTAGATTGGAAAAGCGATTTGTCACCGAAAAAAGAACGTTTGGCGCAACATCTTTCTGCGTTTGCTAATCAAGCCAATGGCGGGTATTTAGCTTTTGGATTTGATAATAATGGCAAATCAAAACCAATAGAAAAAACTGAAATGGATGCAATCGTTCAAAAATTGGGAAGCATTGCAAGAAATAATCTATCTCAGCCAATTGGAATTAGTCATGCCGTGGTCAATTACAGCGGGAATCCTGTTTTGTTGGTGCATATTCCTGAACATTCCGATAAGCCTATTCACATGAGGGGAAGCGAGGTTTTTGAAAGTTACACCCGCAGTGCGGGACAGACTGTAAAATTATCACGACACGAAGTAAAACAGCTAATTGCTATTTCATCTGGATTCGATTTTGAAGCTCAAACAGCGATGCATGAAGTTAGTGATGATGATGTAATGAAATTCCTAGATTTCGACAGTTACTTCACCTTACAAGAAAAGCGCCTACCAGATACCAAACAGAGTATTTTGCAGACCTTGGCGATTGATGATTTAATAAGACAAACTCAAAATGGCTGGGACATTTTGAATCTTGGTGCAATACTTTTTTCAAAAAACATCAAAGATTTCAAAAATCTCAAACGCAAGGCAATTCGCGTGATTGTGTATAAAGAAACGAGCCGCATCAATGCCTTGAAGGAACAAGAAGGCGGCAGAGGTTATGCCTCCGGTTTTGAAGGATTGGTTAATTACATAATGGACCAATTAACATCAAACGAAATAATTGAAAGTGCTTTACGTAAAAAAGTAAAAGTATACCCCGAAATAGCTATTCGCGAATTTGTTGCAAATGCACTAATCCATCAAGACTTGTCTGTATCTGGGGCTGGCGTAATGATTGAAATCTTTACAGATCGAATCGAAATAACAAATCCTGGTGTCCCTCTAGTTGATACGAACCGTTTCATAGACACTGCTCCAAAATCAAGAAACGAAAATTTAGCTTCGCTAATGAGAAGATTGAATATTTGTGAAGAACGAGGTAGCGGAATAGACCGGGCTATTGAATCGATTGAAGTACATCAATTACCTGCACCTAAATTCATCAGAGGTGATGATTATACAAGAGTAATTATGTTCGCTCCTGCACCATTGACCCGAATGAACATTGACGATAGAATTCGAGCATGCTATCAACACACTTGTTTGCAATATGTAAACAATCAGCCCGTAAATAATCAATCGGTTCGAAAGCGTTTTAACATTGCCAAAAACAACGTGTCATTTGCTTCAAAAATAATTTCCGACACGCTTGAGGCGGGTTTAATAAAAGCATCAGACCCTGAAAGCTCATCAAAAAAGTTTGCTTCATACGTGCCATTTTGGACCTGATACTTATTTGTTTGCAAAATCCAACTTCCGCCTAAGGCAAACGTAACCAACTCTATTGCAACACTTTGTTTATTTCATTGGAAAATCCCTGTGAGACAAATGAGCCTATTAGATTCGATGATAAACTTCGTTGTTTGAACTACGTTGTTCCTACTTCGTAATCGGAACTGCGTGAGACCCCCTCACCCCAAAACCAACGAAGGTCCAAACAAAATCAATCCGGAAAGAAGCGATAAGCCAATAAATAAAAGCCAGTTTTTTCTGCTTTTAAATTCGTTCAATATTCCCACCTCTTGAATCCAATTTTTCGCGTAGACTTCTTCTTCTTTGTTGTTTGTGAGCACCAACGAGATTAACCAAACCATCGTGTTTAGTAGTCCAGGAATTAAAATGTCAATGAAGGCTTCTGAAATTCCGAGTTGTTGCATGAGGAATGGATACATTCCCGTTTGCTTAACAAGTAGCCAAAGGATCCAAATGAGTGGAGCACCAATCATGGCCGAAAGAACAGTTTGAGCATTCACCTTCGACCAAAACCAACGGGCGATAAAGACAGGGCCAACACCCGCAGTAAAAAGGAATATAGTTCCAAAAAGTTCTGCAGTTGTTTTACCCATAGCCAACCACAATGCTGAAATTCCTATTCCAACGAACATCGTTATCATGCCGAAGGTTCTTTCGTTTTTGTCGTTTGATATCAGAGGTCTTATGACGCCAGCATAGATTAAACTCGCTGTCCAGTGATTCGTGCTGAACATGGCTTGAAACGCGTTAATCACAACGAACACAATGAACAAATTACTTATCCAACTCCATTGGTTTTCGGCTGGATATAACAGCGGAAATGAAAGTAAAATTCCTTGAATAAAGTAGGCTATGATAAGTGCAATTATCATGTTTCGTCTAGACTCACTTCCATTTTTTAATGTCAGGAGCAACTGACCACGCATATCTGGTAAGTCAACGATAGTAGCAAACCACCACAGCAAAACAATCGATAAAAGCAGCGGCTTGAAATGAATATTATTCATCCAAACAGATAGGTGATTTGGAGGTTGAATGGTATGATGTTCACCAATGAAAATTTGAAAGATAAAATAACACAGTGCGACAAGAATTGTCGAGTATCCAATAACCGAATCAATGCGAATGCGATTTTTTAGCGAATTGAAAAAGATGTTCAACGTTAGAACAACAAATGTGAAAAGCGTAAATTTCTTTTGACTTTCAACATCGGTAAATAAACACTCCGAAAGCGGTTGAATACTCACGGCCATGGCCAGCGGTAAAATCAACAATCCTAAGTAAAGTCCACGAAATCGAGCCAACGAGACAGCACCTCTTCCAATAAATCGATAAGGAATAAACTCACCCTCAGTTTTCAATGGCATGCGCCCCCATGCAGGAGCGAAAAAAACAGCGCCGAAAACAACAGCCAGAACCGATTGAAAATAAAGGACAAGTAATTCGCTATGACTGCCAGAACTTGCGAAAAGACTGTTCGCGACAAACAATCCTGAACTGGGAATGAGCGCACCTATAATTAAGAAAGAACTGATCTTTTTATCTGTAGAAAAAATCCTCCGCCTCATGACGGGAAATTACGAAAAAAAAGAAAAAGGCAAAAAACTATTTTGCTTTGTCAATAATTTCTTGAACAACGCTTGGGTCAAGTAACGTAGTCGTGTCGCCAATAGCATCGAATTCTCCCTCCGCAATCTTACGTAAAATACGTCGCATTATTTTTCCACTTCTCGTCTTCGGCAAACCACTTACAAGAACAATCTTATCTGGTTTCGCTATCGCACCAATCTGCTCACTCACCGTCTTCATAATCGAATAAACCATCTCCTGCTCAAACCCTTGCGAAGCACCTTCCGCAGGACCTTGCATCGCACCTTGTTCACCACCTTCCGCAGGACCTTGCATCGCACCTTGTTCACCACATATCACAAACGCATAAATCCCTTGCCCTTTGATGTCATGCGGATAACCAACCACCGCGCTTTCAATAACTCCGTGCGTATGATTAATGGCATTCTCTACTTCCGCAGTTCCTATTCGGTGACCGCTTACATTCAACACATCGTCAACCCTTCCTGCTAAGCGATACATGCCGTTCTCATCGCGGTAAGCGCCATCACCCGTGAAGTAATAGTTTTTATACGTGCTGAAGTAATTCAAAATACAACGCTCGTGATCGCCATAAGTCGTTCGAATCATAGAAGGCCACGACTGCTTGAAGCACAGGTTTCCGGTTAAATCGTTTTCAAGAATTTCATTGCCTTTATCGTCTAACAAAACGGGAAGAACTCCCGGCATAGGCAACGTAGCAAAAACGGGTTTCGATGGTGTTACTCCGGCTAGGCTAGAGATCATGACACCGCCTGTTTCTGTTTGCCAGAACGTATCGACAACCGGACAATTTCCTTTTCCAATTTTATCGTGATACCAATTCCACGCTTCTTCGTTAATGGGTTCTCCCACGCTTCCCAATACGCGCAATGAAGACAGGTCTTTTCCTTCCAAAAATTCATCGCCAGCCGACATTAAACTGCGAATGGCCGTAGGAGCTGTGTAGAAAATACTCACCTTGTGTTTGGCTACAATGTCCCAAAATCTGCCAGCATCCGGATAAGTAGGAATGCCTTCAAACATCAATGATGTAGCACCATTCAAGAGTGTTCCGTAAATTAAATAGCTGTGTCCGGTTATCCAACCAATATCGGCTGTGCAGAAATGAACGTCTCCTTCTTGGTACTGAAACACATTCAAAAAAGTATAGGCTGTCCAAACCATGTATCCCGCTGTGCTGTGTACAACGCCCTTCGGTTTACCTGTGGAACCGCTTGTGTACAAGATGAACAACGGATCTTCAGACTGAAGCGTTTCTCCGGGTTTGATATAATTATTTGCTGAAACAACTCGCTCCTTCAATTCATTCCAATCGACATCAATTTCTTTTTTTTCGGTTGGAAGGTTGAGGTAGTTGTAGACCAACACATTTTTTATTTTTCGTGTTGAAGTCAACGCTTCATCCACTGCCGATTTCAACGGAATGGTTTTGTTACCTCGAAGGCCACCGTCCATGGTAATTACGAAGTCTGCTTCGGCATCGTCTACACGATCTGCGATGCTGCGCGCGCTGAATCCACCGAAGATAACCGAGTGCACCGCGCCAATACGCGCACAGGCCAAAACGCTAAATACCAACTCAGGCACCATGCTCATGTAGATACAAATGCGATCTCCTTTTTGAACACCCATGGAGCGAAGCATTTCAGCAGCAATACAAACTTCTTTGTGAAGTTCGGTGTACGTGAATTTTCTGTACTCAACCGAATGATCATTCGGTTCCCAAATAAGTGCTACCTGATTGCCTCGTTCAGCCAAATGTCTGTCGAGTAAGTTTTCAGTAATGTTCAATTCACCACCGTCGAACCACCGGGTTTTTGCATTGGCAAAAGTTCCCGAAAGAACAGTGTCCCATTTCTTTTTCCAAGCAAAAGATTCAGCTATTTCACCCCAGAATTTATTGGGGCTGGCAATGCTTTCGGCGTATACCAATTTATATTCTTCAAACGATTCAATTCGTTTCATAGTCGTCTATTTTGAAGTTCCAAGTTACATCATTGCTTTTAACTTAACTTTGATTCATGAAGGCTCTTGCAAGAATATTTCTCATCTTTTTATTGCAAAGTATTTGTGAGGGAGTTTTCGCCCAACCCAATCTTCCAACCGTAACATTGGCGCCGGTTTATTCAGTGCAGTTGCCAGCCGAACTGCTTGAAACCTCTAGTATTACTCGTTTTCAGCAAGGACTTGTTACACACAACGATAATTCAGATGAGAATTTATATGTGATCGACACCTTGAATGGAGCCATTCTTCAAACCTTTTCACTACTTGGAACTTCCAATTTCGATTGGGAAGAAATTACACAGGACAGCGTGTATTTGTATGTCGGGGATTTTGGAAATAACGCAGGGAACAGAACGGACCTGCATATTCTTCGAATAGAAAAATCTTCTCTTCTGGAAGGCACGCCTGCAATAGATACCATTGCTTTTGCATACGAAGATCAAACAGACTTCACTCCTTCCAACCAAAATACAGCTTTCGATTGCGAGGCGTTTATTGCGGGAACAGACAGCTTGTTTCTTTTCACCAAGAATTGGAACGACCTATCAACCGTGTGTTACAGCGTGCCGAAGATCCCAGGAAATTATTTAGCGCAACGAAAGGATTCTTCGGCTGTAAACGGACTCATAACAGGAGCAACATATCTTCCAAACAAAAGACTCATTATCCTTTCCGGATATTCTTCTTTGCTGCAGCCGTTTATGTATCTCTTGTTCGATTTTGAAGGAACAGATTTCTTTTCTTCCTTCCAACAAAAAATAAATCCGTCTCTGAATTTTCATCAGGTGGAAGGAGTATCAACTACCAACGGAAGAGACGTATATCTCACTAATGAATACTTCAGTCAAAGCTTTATTACAACTCAGCAGAAGTTGCACAAATTCGATTTGACGCCTGTTCTTGGAGAATACCTTTCGGGAAATAACATTGATTCCGAGTCTTCGGAAATTCGCATCTATCCCAATCCGGCCAAAGACACCGTTCACATTCAATCTCCGAACAAGTCCTTGTGTCTGGAAATGAGGAATAGCGAGGGAAAGCTGGTTTTGAAGACTCGGATACGATGCCATTC
>CAMCUG010000093.1 GCA_945878835.1 Chryseobacterium gleum
ACCATTCCTTCGGTTACAGGCTTGTTTGTTTTCGAAGTGGAGTGAGCAATACTCGCAGATCCAATTCCAGCTTCGTTGCTGAACGCCGCTCTGCGAAAGCCCATCATCATAACGCCAATGAATCCGCCTTTCATTCCATCTGGAGAAAACGCACCGTTAAAAATCAATGAAAAGGCTTCGCCAATGTGCGAAATATTCATTCCAATAATCACAAGTGCAAATCCGCAATAAACCACTACTAATGCTGGAATCATTTTGTCTGTCACTCTGGCAATGCTTTTTATCCCACCTACAATGACAAATCCTACTGAAATAGCGAATACAACACCAATCCAAAGTGCATATTCTTCAGAGCCAGGAATAGTGGTTTTCACCATGTCAAACGCCTGATTCGCTTGAACCATGTTTCCTCCTCCAAGTGTTCCGCCCACGCACATAATAGCAAAAATGATTGCCAGCACTTTTCCACTTCGCTGCCATCCTCTTTTCGCCAAACCAGCACTGAGGTAATACATGGGGCCACCGCTTACTTCGCCCGAAGGAGAGATTTTTCTGTACTTCACACCAAGAGTGCACTCAACGAACTTGGTGGTCATACCGAACAGCCCGGCAACGATAATCCAGAATGTTGCTCCCGGTCCGCCTACTGCAATAGCCACTGCTACCAACGAAATATTTCCTAATCCCAATGTTCCACTTAACGCAGCAGATAAGGCTTGGAAGGGTGTAACCTCTCCTTCGTCTGTTTTCTTGGTGAATTGTCCGAACGTGATTTTCCATGCGTGACCGAATGCACGGACGTTTATGAATCGGAAGTAGAAGGTGAAGTAAATGGCACTTCCAATTAACAATACCACCACTAACCATATTTCAGATTTTACAGGATCTCCATTCGGATGTTTAATTTGCTTCCCAGTGTTGTCATGTAAATGCTGATCATATAAATTAAACGCTGCAAAAGGGTCGAAAAATAGAACTACTCCGAAGGCATCGACAATCGGTACAAAAAACGAATTCATTTTTTCTTCACTAGAAACCGTTGGTATTATAAAGGTCTGCTCTTGCTTATTGCCATTGGCAAAGGTTACTTGAACGGAATAATTGATTCCTTCTTTCAGTCCTGAAGCTGCTATAGAATCGACACTTTGAAGATTCGACCAATGGGCAGAAGTAATGCTGTCTTGGCTAACTACGCTTGCCGTGCCGTCGCCAATGTTGTGGGTGTTCGGATTAAGCTGCAACTGGAAATTCTGCGCCTGAATCGTTGTCAAAGTCAGAGCAAATATTAGAATACTCAGCAATTTCATGAATGGGTTAATCAATCTCATGGGCTAAAAATAGGCTATTTCAGTAAGTTAGTTCAAGATGTGAATAGGTTGTGAATATTTGAATTCGATGAACCACGATTTTTTCTTCATCTTTGTAACAGTATGGCAGAGAATTTCATCGTTTCAGCAAGGAAGTATCGCCCAGACAACTGGGATTCAGTGGTTGGACAAAAGTCCATCACCACTACTTTGCGCAACGCCATTGAAACCAATCAAATTGCACAAGCTTATCTCTTTACCGGATCTCGTGGAGTAGGTAAGACCTCTTGTGCAAGAATCTTCGCCAAGGCCATTAACAACATGCTAGATGCCACTCCTGAAGAGTTGGCGTTCACCATTTTTGAATTGGATGCGGCCTCGAACAACAGTGTAGAAGATATTCGTAGCATTGTCGATACCGTGCGCATTCCGCCGCAAGTGGGGAAATATAAAGTGTATGTGATAGATGAGGTGCACATGCTTTCGTCTAACGCGTTCAACGCGTTTTTGAAAACATTGGAAGAGCCACCAGCTCACGCGATTTTCATTCTAGCCACAACAGAGAAGCATAAGATTATTCCAACCATATTAAGTCGTTGTCAAATCTTTGATTTCAATCGAATCAAGGTGAAAGACATGACTGAACACTTGCAACACATTTGCAAGCAAGAGGGAATAGAGGCGGAAGAAGATGCGTTGCACATCATTGCAACCAAGGCAGACGGAGCCATGCGCGACGCTTTGTCAATCTTCGATCAGGTTGTAGCTTTTTGTGGAAGGAAATTAACCTACGATTTAGTTATTCAAAATTTGAATGTGCTCGACTACGAGTATTACTTCAAACTAACCGATTTGTTTTTCAAAGAAGATATTCCAAGGGCCTTAATGGTCTTGAATGAAGTGGTTGAAAAGGGATTTGATATCCACCATTTTGTTACCGGTTTAGGCGCACATTTCAGAAATCTCCTGGTTTGTCGCGATGCTCAAACGCTTTCGTTGATGGAAGTGAGTGAAGGTGTTGCTGCGAAATACAAAGACCAAGCTGCTGCAAGTGATTTGCGCTTCTTGATTCAAGGAATTGATTTAGTAAACGACACCGATTATCACTACAAGTCTTCACGTCATCCGCGTTTGTTGGTTGAGCTCTTGCTCATGAAATTGTGCAGCGTTCCGCAGAATTTGCGCGAGGGTGAAAAAAAAAAGTGAAGATCCTAGCGTTTCGCGGAGCTGAAAAGTTCATCGGCGCACCTCAAGCAAGATCTTCCAACCCATCTCCATCTCATGCAGCTGAAAAAAAGGCAGACAACGAACTCGTTGTTGAAAATGACGATTCTACTGTTATTGGTTTCAATAATGATAAACCGCTTCCAAATAAAACTACGTTAGATCCGGAAAAACGAAAATTAGCTGGATTGTCTCCCGATAATATTTCCATTCGATACAACCCGCAAATTCAAATTGAAACAGAGCCCGACGAGCCGGAAGAAGAGTTGAAGGCCGAACGCATATACACCGAAGAAGAAATTCAATTGGCTTGGATGGGCTATGCGGAAGAACTCATGGATTTTAATTCACAAGCGGCTTCGGCGTTGAAGGTTACAAAGCTTGTTGTTCTTCCTGAAAACGAACTGCATGTTATTTTTCCTGGAACCACTCAATCGGATTATTTCAACGAAGAGCGTTCTCCTTTAATGGGTTTCTTGCGCAAGAAGGGTATCGTTGGATTGAAGTTGACATTGGAAATTGCACAAAATAATTCAGTTGCTCGTGAGATTGTAACCGACCGAGCGCGTTTCGAAAAGATGATGGAAAAGAATCCAGCTGTGAAAACATTGTGGGAACGTTTCAAATTGGTAATCGATTAATTCATGCGCGTAGATAAATACCTGTGGTGTATTCGTGTTTTTAAAACACGCTCCATTTCAACTGCTGCATGTAAAGCAGAAAAAGTTTGGGTGAACGGAGAATTTGTGAAGGCTTCTCGTGAGTTAAAGTTGAAAGACGTTGTTCGCGTTCGCAAAGGCCCCATTCATTTTCAATTTGAAGTCATTGATTTTCCGAAAAGCAGACTCGGTGCAAAGTTGGTTCCCACCGTTACGAAAGACGTTACCGAACCGGACGAGTTAGCGAAGTTGGATCGCATTCAGCTTCAAATGAAAGCAACGCCCTATTTCGGAGTGGGCAGACCTACAAAGAAGGATCGACGAATGCTCGACGATTTCATGTATTACGAAGATGTAGATCAAAATGCTAGCGAATAACGGTCAAGCACAAATACTTCATCCCGAAGAAATTCAGCAATTGCGGAATGAAGTGTTGTGGCCGCACAAGACGTTTGAGAATTGTATTTTGGATACCGATCGTCTTCCTTCCACCTTTCATTTCGGATTGAAGGTGGGCGGACTTACGGTTGCAACGGTTACTCTTCAGCAAGAAAGCTCAAGTAAACTTCCACAAGAAAAACAGTATAGACTTCGAGCCATGGCGGTTCGAGAAGGATACAGAGGACAAGGGTTCGGCGATGCTATCGTTGAAGCGGGATTTAATTATTTAAGAGAATTAGGTGTTGAAGTAGTTTGGTGCGATGCTCGCTTAGCCGCTTTGAATTTTTATCGAAGACTTCAATTTGAAGAGTTGGAGGAAGAGTACGAAATTCCAATTATTGGCTTACATAGATTTATGTGGAAAGTATTAAGTTCGCATTCATGAATAAGATTTTTCTTTCTTTCCGAACTCATTCTGCGGCTTGGATAACAGCCGCTCTTGCATTCGTTTTATTCGGAATTGTATCCTTCACCAATCATATTTTATTTCGAACCTACGCGTTAGACCTGGGCTTGTATACGAACGCTTTATATGATTATGCGCATTTCAGATTTGCCGACACTTCGCTTTTCCTTCCTGAAAATAAAAATTTGTTGGCCGATCATTTCGATTTGTACCTCATGTTGTTTTCACCACTTTCTTGGATATTCAAATCTTATACGCTTTTGGTTGTTCAATGTGTTGCAGTAATTGCTGGAGGTTTCGGGGTGTATTTTTTATTGAATGAAAATGAAGAGTCTCGTCCGTTTCGGATTTGGGGAATGACCATTTTCTATTTGTTTTTCGGAACACTGGCGGCATTGGCGTACGACTATCACAGCAATGTAATCTCTGCCATGGCGATTCCGTTTTTCTTTCTTACAGTTAATCGAAAGGCTTGGGGAAAAGCTTTCGCGCTGCTCGTATTTATGTGTTTAGGGAAGGAAAATGTTTCGCTGTTTTTGTTCTTTGTTACGCTCGGATTATTTTGGAAATATTTCAAATCGAAAGAAAGTAGAAAATACCTTTTACTTTTCGCAGGATTCAGTGTCTTGTATTTCTTATTTATGGTGAAATGGATAATGCCTACCATTGCTGGTGAAGATGACTTTGTGCATTTTGGAAAGTATCCCGTTTTGGGTGGCGACATGACTGCGGCCATAAAGTTTATAATTTTGCATCCGCTTGAATTCATTCGCTTGCTTTTTGTGAATCACATGCCTGAAAATGATATCTACAACAACGAGAAAGTCTTTTTCTATTTGGTGTTGTTTGTCAGTGGAGGTTGGGCGCTTTTTGTTAGACCGTGGTATTTTGTTATGATCATTCCAATCATTATTCAAAAGGAATTAACGAATCAGCCAACCACATGGGGTTGCTCTTATCAATATTCCATTGAATTTGCCCCGGTGGTTTTAATCGCACTCTTGGAGGTTGTTTCAAGATGGAAATGGAATGTGAATCGAATAGGCGCGCTCCTTTTATTTTTTACTGTATCGAGCACAGTTTACGCATTCGTTGAACGCTCGAAATCTTGGGAAAAAGCGCGTTTTATTTTTTGGCAAAAGCCTCACTTTACACCGCTTTATGATTTGACTGGAGTGAAAATATTAATGGATAGAATTCCTGCGGATGCTTCAGTTATGGCCAATTCAGCTTATGTAGGGCAATTGGCTTATCGCGATAAGTGCTATGCTTTCCCTTTGTTGAAAGACGCAGAGTACATGCTCATTAGTTCAACAGAAGCCACCTACCCGTTCACTTATGAGCAAACCAATGAGTTTATTCAATCCGTTCAAGTAGACAGCACATGGCAGCTAGTAGAACAGCGTGAGCATGTTTATTTGTTTCAACGTAAACCGTAATTCCAATACAGGGGAGTGGAAGGAGTTGCAGGAAACTGAATCGTCTTTTCCATCCATAGAACGTCGTGCCATTCATTCAATTTGAATCCAACATTTTTGTAAGTAGCAAATTTTTCAAATCCCATCTTGTGGTGAAATCCAACACTGGCTTCGTTCGGAAGGGCAATAACAGCGAAAGCTTTGCAAATGTGAATGCGTTTTAATTCCGAAAACAATTCGGTGTATAGCTTCGTAGCGACGCCAGATTTTTTGTTTTTATTTTCAACATAAATTGAAACTTCTACATTCCATTGGTAGGCTAAGCGATCGCGATAGGCCGAGGCGTATGCGTAACCTACAAGTGCTCCGTTTTCTTCAGCAATCAAATATGGAAAACGCTTTGAAATGGAATCAATTCGGTTTGAAAATTCTTTTAACGAAGGTGCTTCCAATTCAAATGAAACAGCCGAGTCAACGACATGCTTCGAATAAAGACCTAGGCAAAAGTCTGCATCGGAAATTTTAACCGGACGAATGCTCAGGCTCATCTGCGAATCACACGTTCAAGTGTTTTGCCGCGAGAAGAATTTATTTCAATGAAGTAAGTTCCTCGCGTCTCTGGCAATTGAATG
>CAMCUG010000094.1 GCA_945878835.1 Chryseobacterium gleum
AGACATTTCAACAAGAAGTAATTCTTCTTACCGCGTTGAAGAATGACCAACTCTCCGTGAATCAAATGGTTCGCATCAATCTTAGCGTCTATCCCTACTTTTTCTTTATTCACTGCAATACTGCTCTCTTGTAAGGCGCGTCTGGCTTCACCTTTGGAGGGAAGAAATCCTGAGTTAACCAACACATCGATAATATCGGCACCATCCTCTATTTCGCTTTTACTCATTGTCCCTTGCGGAACCCCTTCGAAAATATCGAGCAACATTTCTTTCGAAAGCGAATCGAATGTACTGTCTTTCGAGAATAAAATACCGGATGCCTGAATAGCTTGTGTAGTATCTGATCCACTGTGAACGCGGGTAGTGATATCTTCCGCCAATGCTTTCTGAAGTGCACGCATGCCGGGGTCTAGCAGATGTTGCGCTTCCAACGCTTCAATTTCTTCTTTTCCTTTCAATGTAAAAATGCGAATGAAATTCTTCGCGTCCTCATCGCTGGCATTCAACCAAAACTGATAAAATTTATAGGGTGAAGTGCGTGCAGCGTCGAGCCATACATTTCCGCTTTCCGTTTTACCGAATTTCGTCCCATCGGCCTTTTTAATGAGCGGAGTGGTCAAAGCAAAAGCACTTCCTCCGTCTATTCTGCGAATCAATTCTGTTCCTGTGGTAATGTTTCCCCATTGGTCTGAACCGCCCATTTGCATGGTAATCCCATGATTCTTCCACAAATAATAAAAGTCGTACCCTTGAATAAGTTGGTAAGTAAATTCGGTGAAGCTCATGCCCTCGCGATCCTCTCCGCTGATTCGGTTTTTCACCGAATCTTTCGCCATCATGTAATTCACAGTCAAGCGTTTTCCTACATCGCGAATAAATTCCAAGAAACCCATTTCTTTGAACCAATCGTAATTGTTTACGATTTCCGCAGAGCGGTTTCCGCAATTGAAATCAAGAAAACGCTCCAATTGTTTTTGCTGACACTCTTGGTTGTAGCGCAATTCCTCTTCACCCAACAAATTTCGTTCTGCTGATTTTCCACTTGGATCACCTACCATTCCAGTTGCGCCGCCTATAAGGGCCACAGGCTTGTGCCCACTTTGTTGAAAATGAAGAAGGGTCATAATTTGAACCATATTCCCCACGCCCAAAGAGCTAGCCGTTGGATCGAATCCGATATATGCTTTGCGCATTTGCGCATTCAAGTGGGCGTCAGTATCTGGAATGCTCGTGTGTAACATTCCTCTCCATTGCAACTCCTCTACAAAATTCATCTTTTATTTTTTTACGAAAATACAACCATTAAATCACTTCCTTCAATTGTTCCAAACGCATTCCGCGCGAACCTTTCAATAAAACTATTCTGTCCTTGACTTCATTCAACTTTAAATAATCTCGGGCATTCTGAGCATCCAAAAGTTCGGTGGCGCCTACTAATTGAAAGGCCCTCCCAATAAAAATTCCTTGAAGACCAAGTTCTTTTGTGAGCTCGAGAATCTTTCTGTGTTCCTCCTCTGCGTATTCGCCCAATTCGAACATATCTCCAATAATGAAAAACGTATTTTCCATTTTTGAAAGATTCAACAAGGCAGCTTCTAAACTGCTCGGATTGGCATTGTAAGCGTCGAGAATAACTTTATTCTTACCAGAATCCCACCACTGACTGCGGTTGTTCTCCGGGGTATAGGCTCCAATGGCTTTGCACATCTGCTCAGAAGATACTCCGAACTCATATCCAACTGCAATGGCTGTAGCCATGTTGAACAAGTTGTACGTCCCCGCCATTTGAGCGTGACACGCGCAAGGATTGTCGTCGGAAGGAGTAGTAAACTCAAAAGAGAGAGTAGGATGTTCAGCTACCGTCTGCAGATGAAATCCACCCGTTTTGAATCCATATTTTTTATGTTGAATGGATTCCGCCATGGCATCGAGATGAACCAATTCAGTATTCACTATACACATTCCACCGTGGGAATTAACATAATTGAATAGTTCTCCCTTTCCTTTAATTATTCCCTCTACTCCGCCGAATCCTTCTAAATGAGCTTTACCAATGTTTGTAATGACGCCATAATTCGGCATTGCGTATTCGCAGTATGAAGCGATTTCCTTTTGGTGATTCGCTCCCATTTCTATGATTGCCATTTCGCAATCGGCAGGAA
Source organism: Chryseobacterium gleum (assembly GCA_945878835.1). Classification (GTDB taxonomy): domain Bacteria; phylum Bacteroidota; class Bacteroidia; order Flavobacteriales_D; family Sanyastnellaceae; genus CAIZGX01. The sequence continues at coordinate 2,163 of CAMCUG010000094.1, forward strand.
CGGCTAACAGGGAAAGTGGAACTCCTATGTGATTATTCAGATTACCATGTGTTGCGAATGTCTTGTATTTCATGCTTAACACTTCTCGCATGAGCTCTTTCGTGGTGGTCTTACCATTACTTCCGGTTATTCCGATAACAGGAAAGGCAAAAGTTTCGCGGTAGCGTTTTGCTAATGCTTGAAGGGTATACAAACTATTCTCTACACGAACGATTCGTTCTGAAGAAACATTTATTTCTTCGTCTACAATCACTAACGAGGCACCTGAATCCAGGGCCTGCTGGGCAAAATGATTCCCGTTGAAATTATCTCCCTTCAATGCAAAAAAAACATCATTCGTCCGCACATTACGAGTATCTGTGGTGACGCTTCGTACTTCTAAAAATTTTTGAAAAATGAATTCAATCATGGTGCTAAAATAAAACACCCCGCTGATGCGGGGTGTAATGTTTTGATAATTCAGAAAGATTATTCTTCTCCTTTCGCTCCTATACCCGATGGTGAACCTACACGGTCCATAGCGCAACGGAATCCAAGAGAACGACTCGATTTTCTTTCGTCCATAAATCTTCTTGTACTTGGAATGTTGTAATACACACGATCTTCCCAGCTACCGCCTTTGTAAACGCGTGACCTGTTATTCACCAAGGTAGTCTTCCCATAATCATACATGCGGTCTGCACGATTTTCAAAATCGGCATCTAAGTATTTAGAACTACTTTGGAAATCACCATCGTTAAAATCAATATTGTCAGCTTTACGGTAATTCGTTCTGTTGATGTTTTCTTCCAACGAAACGTTTCTCATTTTCTGACGACCTGACGTACTTACGATGAAGTTCTCAATGTTATCAACCATTGTATAAGCGATGTCTGCTTCGGAACTACGAATCAACTCCATAATTTCATCCATGATAGCCATAGACTCTTCCTCACGACGCTGGTCACGCTTTTCAATTGCTTGACCAATTTTCACTAAGCTTTGATCCAACACTTGAATATCTTTCTCTCCGTATTTGCTGCGTGTAATCAAAGAAGAATCTTGCAAACTCTCCAAATACTTTTTCACTTCATCTACATCGTAAACGTTGTAGGTTAATTTGTCTGCAACAGAACCATCACTATTCACAGTTTTAGTCTTGTAAACGTTGCCTCTAAATGGACGGAATTCAGAACGATCATCGTCTGTAAGTGGACGATATACATCTGAAACCCACTCAGAAACGTTACCAGCCATGTTATACAAACCAAAGTCGTTTGGTGGATATTGGTAAACAGGAGCCGTAATATCAGCGTTATCGTTTAAGTAACCGGCAACACCCATTGCATCTCCGGTTCCACGCATGAAGTTCGCGCGCATGGTTCCGAAGTATTCTGTTCCGTTGTCTCCGTTACGAACGTAGTGACCGTTCCATGGGTATGTTCTACGATCTGTAATTAATTCTTGGTATGAGTTTCCAATAAGAGCCATTGCTGCGTATTCCCACTCAGCCTCATTAGGCAAACGGTAGCGTGGTAATAGAATTCCATCTTCCAATCTTACTTTACGGAAAGGATCTCCTTTAGGATTGTAGTTTGGAAGACCTTCTCCCAATTGCTCTCCTTCGTATTGTCCGTTGAAATAAGTTTCTGTAGTGAAGTGCTCATCTGCACCTTGTGCTGCCAAGTTGTGAGCTAAGAACCCTTCACGAACCAAAATTTGCTCGTTCACACGGTCTGTTCTCCAAGAGCAGTAGTCGTTGGCTTGTAACCAACTCACACCTACTACAGGATAATCCTGATAAGCTGGGTGACGTAAGTATAACTCTACGTACTTCTCCATGTCTTGGTCTTTTTGTCTCCAGCAGTTGGTGTCTGGAAGTGCGCGACCAATTAATTCTGGGTAAGAATCTGCATACACCATCTCTAACCAACGCAGATAATCTAACCAGTGTTGGTTAGTTACCTCTGTTTCATCCATATAGAATGAACTTACGGTTACAGGGGTTTGCAAGTTATCCCAAGTGTAGTTTACGTCATCTTCAACGCGACCCATTGAGAAGCGACCGCCTTCAATGAATACTAAACCTGGACCGGTTTCTTGACCTGCATACTCAACACGATCGAAACCTCCATTATCGGGATTGTTGTATTCCCAACCCGTTGCAGAAGAACGATTCTCTTCGCATGAGTTAAGTACGACCATACCTGAAAGGGCGAGTGTTGTAAGGGCTAATTTGAAGTTTTTCATGATTTCCTATTTTATGAAATAACTGTTGGGTTTCTTATATAACTAAAAGGAAGGACACGCTATTGTGCGGAACTTCGGTTTTCTTGGGCGACAGTCGAAATTAATTCCCAAAGACACCTCATGTGACCCGCCTGTAGCAGGAGTTAAAGCGCTAACAGTGATGTCATAACTATAACCTACACGAATGTTGTCGTTTTGTAATCCCAATGTAGCAATGAAGCTATCGCTGTAACGCTGTCCAAATAACAAACCGCGGAACCAAACTCCAGCAACGATAGGACCTTTGGTTATGTACATACCCAGGTTCAATTGTTGGAATTCACCTTGACGGCGATAAAGAATATTCGGAGAAAGCGTGCTCGAGTCTTTATATTTTTGCTTAATAGGAATAACTGCTCCAGCGTGCACGGTGTATTTCATTGGAAGACGAGAAGTACCTACAATCAAACTTTCGTTCGGCTCATTCAAGTGGTGAACTGCGAAACCTCCGTAAAAAGTTTGGCTAAAACCAAGAACTCCAGCTGAGAAGTCAATGTTTTTGACGCTTCCGCCACGCGGGATATCATTTGTTTCGTAGATAAATCCCTTGCGCGGATCAATCATATCACCGAAAGTAAGCTTGCTCCAGTCCAAAGATTTTTGGAAGTATGACGCTTGGAAACCGGCTTTTATGCTGAATTTGCGGTTAATGGCTTGTTGGTAGGAATAGATTCCACTCACTGTAGTTGTGTTCAACGTGTTTTGCGCTGCACGGTCATTCATGACCATAATGCCTAAACCACCTGAAACTGTTTCAACGTGCTGGTCATAACTGGCGCACGTTGTAACGTAAGCACCGGTTAATGATGGCCATTGGTTTCTGTAGTTCATTACAAAACGTGGGCATTTTGAAGTCCCTGCAAACGCGGGGTTCAAGTAAAGTGGGTTTGAGTAAAACTGTGTGAACTCGGGATCTTGGGCCATAACGTTAGTTACACCCATTACACAGATCATGAACCCTAAGAATTTTAATTTCATCGCAATCTTCATCCGAAAGTTTGTAAAAAATATTCGATTTGAATAGCAATTATACAACATTTTTGCTTTCAAATAACATGAGGCCTAAACAATAAATTGGAATAACTTTGGTTATTGGCAGGCCTCAAAGCAAAACCTCAGACGATCAAATGCGAACGATTAAGTTATTACTACTCTGTTTATCAACTATTTGCGTAGCAAATACTTCGGCGCAAGAAATACTTGTGCCAGAACAAAAAATCCTGTGGCTCGACATTCAACAAAACAGGGCCAATTACTCTGTAGTCGGTGATCTTTGCCCCTCCCTTATTATTTCTAACAACTCTACGCTTCCTTTTTTCGCTTTTCGCGCTTCTGCATCGCAGGGTGAAAAATACATCGCACCGGTTTTAGCTAACGTGTCAAGTGCAGAAATAAGTTCATCCTATTTCGACAATGATCAACTTCAATTGTTAAAAGATGATTTTCGTGTTGAAGTTGAATCAGTTCAATCCGATGTGAAAAATAATCAGGTCGTTACAGTAATTCCTTTCAGAAAAAGAAATGGAAAAATAGAGCGTCTGCTTTCTTTCGAAGTATTAGCAACAACATCTCTTAATGAAATTCAGAAAAACAATTACACCTATGCCGAGCACAGTGTGCTCTCGGAGG
>CAMCUG010000095.1 GCA_945878835.1 Chryseobacterium gleum
GTTTTGCCGGCGTTGTCTTCGATTTGTTTGATGCGTAAGATCTTCATGAGAATTAAATCGGTGAACGATGAAACTCGCATGTCGCGCCAAGCTTCACCGTAATCGTGATTCTTGTTCATCATTAATTCTTTTGTGATTTGTGCTTGCTCTGTATACAGGGCAATTGCATTTTCTGCTTGAAGTTCTAGTGGAGCGTCTGATGGTAATTCCAACTGAATAAGAGCCATTAAGCTGTAATTAATGATGCCTACAAACTCATCTTCAATCCCCTCACCCACTTTGCTTTCTCCTTTTTCTTCAATGGTACGAATGCGCTGCGCTTTGATGAATATTTGATCGGTTAAGCTAGAAGGACGAAGAATTCTCCAAGCCGTTCCGTAGTCTTGCGTTTTCTTTTTAAAAAGCTCGACACATTTTTGAATGGCCTGATCGTATTGTGCTGAAGTATCTTTTGTTGCGCTCATGATTCGAAATACAAATGCGATGAAAATGCTCATCTTTGCGTTTCAAAGATACATCTTGAAATGAATTCTACTCGCACACTTCCCTTGGTAATGGGAATTTTGAATGTTACTCCAGATTCTTTTTATGCTGGAAGTCGCTCTAATTCTGAAAAAGACATTTTGATTCGGGTTGAAAAAATGATTTCCGAAGGAATAGATATTTTGGATTTGGGCGGACAATCAACGCGTCCAGGTGCCATTTATATTTCTGCTGAAGAAGAACTGAATCGCGTGTTACCAGCATTAATTTATATTCGAAAAGAATTTCCTTCCTTAACAATAAGTATCGATACGTTTTATAGTGAAGTGGCCATTTCTTGTCTTCGTGAAGGGGCGCAATGGATAAACGATGTGTCGGGCGGAAGGATGGATTCAAATTTATGGAACGCAGTTGCAGAAGCGCAATGCACGTATGTGTTGATGCACTCGCGCGGTGATTCTTCCAACATGAAGGAATTGGCGAATTATGAAAATGTCGTAGAAGAAATATATGCCTATTTCCAAATGGAAATTGAAAAATTAAATCAATTAGGTGTTTCGAAAATAGTATTGGATTTAGGATTCGGCTTCGCGAAAAACAAAGAACACAACTTTGATCTTCTACAAAATTTGGAACGTTTCAAATCATTTGAACTTCCAATTCTCGTGGGTGTTTCAAGAAAAAAAATGATTCAACAAACTTTAGGAACAACGGCTGAAGAAAGTTTGAATGGCACTACTGCCTTGAATGCTTTCGCATTAGACAGAGGCGCAGACATCTTGCGTGTTCACGATGTTCTTGAAGCGAAGCAAACGGTAGAATTATACAGAACGCTTGCCCTCGGCGGCAAGTAAGGTGTTTTGCATCAATGACACAATGGTCATGGGCCCTACTCCTCCCGGAACTGGCGTAATAAAGCTACATTTCGGAGCCACCTCATCAAAAGCAACATCACCTAAAAGCTTAAACCCGCTCTTCTTTGAAGCGTCTGCGACGCGAGTAATTCCTACATCAACGACAACCACCCCTTCCTTCACCATAGATCCTTTTAGGAATTCAGGTTGTCCTATTGCTGCAATGATAATATCAGCAGATTGACAAATTTCTTCAATGTTTGTGGTCTTGCTATGGCAAAGGGTTACGGTGCAGTTTCCAAACGGATGATTTCTTTGAAGTAATATTGAAATCGGAAGTCCTACGATATGAGATCTTCCTAAAACTACAGCGTGTTTTCCTGAAGTTGGAATGTTATTTCTTTCCAACAAAGTAATGATACCCATTGGGGTGGCGGGAAGAAAAGTAGGAAGATTCAACATCATTTTTCCAACCGATTCCGGATGGAAACCGTCGACATCTTTGTCTGGTGCTACTGCCATCAAGACTTTCTTTTCATTGATGTGTTTCGGCAAAGGAAGTTGAATGATGTATCCATCTACCGCATCGTTTTCATTCAGAGAAATTATGGTTTGTAAAACTTCTTCTTCGGTACAATCTTCATTCAATTGAACCAAGGTAGAATCGAATCCCACTTCCTCGCATGATTTAACTTTAGCATTGACATATGTAACACTTGCGCCATTTTCTCCGATTAGAATTGCGGCTAAATGCGGACGCTTAAATCCCAGGTCGACTCTGTCCGAGACAATTTGTTTTATCTCTGATTTAATGGTTTTGGAAAGTGCTAGTCCGTCTAAAAGTTGCATAACGTATGTTTGAGCGACAAAGAAACAGCAATTTCCCTGAAAATTATCATTCTCGGTTGTGTACTAAGTACACTTTCCTATATTTGAAGAACTAACTGCCTGACCTATGAAACAAAAAAGACTAATTATCTTAGTTTTTGTATTCGCATTTTACACGTTTACTCTGCACGCACAGATTCTTACGTCAACGCCTGCCTTTCCGACTCAGACAGATCAGATAACAGTATTTTACGACGCCACAACGGGTAATGGCGATCTTTCGGGTTATACTCCCATTTATGCGCACACAGGAGTAATTACCAACAACAGCGTGGGTCCGAATGATTGGCAACACACCGTGGGAAATTGGGGAACAGCAGACGCCTCCGTTCTTATGACTCCAATGGGAAATAACATTCATAAAATAGTAATCACTCCTTCTACTTTTTATAATTTGAATGTTGGGGAAACAGTCTCTAAAATGACATTTGTTTTCCGCAACGCTGCAGGAACTGTAGTCGGCAGAAACGCTGACGGAAGTGATATATACTTGAATGTCTATGCTGCTGGATTCAATGCTTCGTTCTCTTTGCCTTCCATGGAATCTCAGATTGTGAATGCCAATCAAGTTGTTCCTGTAACTGCAAATTCTTCCCTAGTATCTGATATAACTATTTCTGTAAATGGAAGTCAGGTTGCCTCGGGCAATGGGGTAACTTCATTGAATTATAACTTCAGTGAAGCCGCTGCCGGTGAATACTTGATTACCATGTCTGCTGTAAATGGCGCAACAACCATTACCGATGAAAAAGTTGTAATTATTCTTCCGGCAATAAATATCGCAGCATCGCCAGCCGGGACTATTGATGGAATAAATCTTTCGTCAAGCACTGGTGTTCGTTTGCAATTGTATGCACCGAATAAGAGTTTTGTTTTTGTAATCGGTGATTTCAACAACTGGCAATTGGATTTAAGTTATTTAATGAATCGCACTCCCGATGGAAATACCTATTGGTTGGATATTCCTAACTTATCTCCAGGCACTGAATACCGTTTCCAATACTATATAAATATGGAGGGAATGCGTGTGGCCGATGTCTATTCAGATAAAGTATTGGATGGTTGGAATGACGGTTGGATTCCGGAGACCACTTACCCGAATTTAATTGACTATCCAGCAGGATTAACTTCAGAACCAGTTTCAGTTTTCAGAACAGACCCTCCAGCATTCAACTGGACCGATCAAAGTTTCGTGCGTCCGGCAAAAACGAAATTGGTCGTTTATGAATTGTTGATTCGTGATTTCCTGGAAGACAGAACTTACGCCTCTCTTACTGATTCATTGGACTATTTGGAAACATTGGGAGTTACTGCCATTCAACTGATGCCTATTAATGAATTCGAAGGAAACGACAGCTGGGGTTATAACCCATCATTCTATTTTTCTCCAGATAAAGCATACGGAACTGCAGAAGCATTAAAAACTTTTGTGAATGAAGCTCACAACCGCGGAATTGCAGTAATTATGGACATTGCCTTGAATCACAGTTTCGGTCAAAATCCAATGGTACGTATGTACTTCGATGCAAGTGTTGGACAATATGGACAGCCTACTGCAAGTAATCCTTGGTTTAATCAAACTCCGAAACACGACTTTAACGTTGGATATGATTTCAACCACGAGAGTATTCAAACAAAAAATTTCACAAAACGTGTCATTGCGCACTGGATGCAGAATTACCACATCGATGGTTACCGTTTCGATTTATCGAAAGGATTTACGCAAAACAATACCCTCGGAAATATTGGTGCCTGGGGTGCATATGACCAAAGTAGAATTAATATTCTAACCGATTATTATAATCACATGCAGACGGTTGAGCCTGGTTCTTATGACATTCTTGAGCACTTCGCTGATAATAGCGAAGAAACCGTATTAAGTAATAACGGAATGATGTTGTGGGGAAATTTGAATGGCCAATACATGGAAGCCTCCATGGGTTATAGCTCTAATCTTTCTTGGGGAAGCTACCAAAACCGTGGTTGGAATAACGCACATTTGGTAACTTATGCTGAAAGTCATGACGAAGAGCGAATGATGTACAAAGACCTTCAATTCGGTGCGAGCAGTGGTTCTTACAACATAACCAATTTGAATACCGCATTGAAAAGACAAGAGTTAGCGCATTGTTTATTGATACCTATTCCTGGTCCAAAAATGCTTTGGCAATTCGGAGAATTGGGATACGACTATTCAATTGGTACCTGCTCTGATGGTGTTACTGTTGATTTGGCAAATTGTAAAACTTCTGCGAAGCCTGTTCGTTGGGATTACTGGGACAATCAGAATAGAAAGCACTTGTACAAAGTGACTGCAGCCTTGAACAACTTGAAAAAGAACGAGCCTGTTTTTTCAACCACTAACTTCAATATAGATCTAGGCGGATTTGGTAAGCGTATTCATTTGAATGGAACAAACAATGCTGTTGTTGTTGGAAATTTCCAAACGACTTCATTGAACATGACACCTGGATTTCAACATACCGGAACATGGTATGACTACTTCACAGGAAACTCTTTTCAAGTGAACGATTTGGGAGCTACCTTCTTCTTTGAACCAGGAGAATATCACGTTTATACCGACTATCAATTGGCGATTCCAGATTTGAATACTGCTTTGTCGGAAGTCATGTCATTCGCAAAATCTACGTTTATGATTTGGCCCAATCCGTCAAGTAATAACGTGAATCTAGCATACAGCATAAGTCAAGCCGCGAAGGTTCAAATCGTTCTTCGCGATTTAACAGGACGAGTGGTTTCCTCTTTTAACACACAAGGTGTTTCAGGAATAAATCAATCTGAATGGAACTTAGCTGAAGAGAACATTGCCGCAGGATCTTACATCATTTCAGTTGAAACCGAAGGAAGAAGAGAATCGGCACCATTCATTTGGAATCCATAATTTACCTTTGCGCTACTTGAACCAAAACAAATTTATTTTTAATATGTCTAAATTCTATAGAACTAGTATTCTTACAACATTTGTAGCTATGTTTTCGATTGTGTCATGGGGACAATCGATAAGCGGCGTGGTTACAGATGAGGACAATCGCCCTATTCCAGGAGCTTTCGTCTTAGTAAAAGGAACTTCCAACGGTACTGCGAGTAACCAAATAGGAAATTACTCTTTAACAACAGGTGCTGGAACTTTTGAAATAGAAGTGAAAGCTTTGAATTTTGAAACTATATCCAAGCAAATTACAGTCCCTGCTGGTGCACTTGTAAAGCATAATTTCAAGTTAAGTTCTGGATCTCTAACATTGGATAATGTTGAAATCATTGGATACGGTGTTGAACGTAACCGTCCGAGCACAGGTTCAATTGCAAAAATTAGTGGTAAAGATATTAGTGCTATTCGCACACCAAGTTTTGAAGCCGCGCTTCAAGGTCAAGCTGCGGGATTGCAAGTATCTCAAGGATCTGGAATTGCAGGTGCGGGATCGTTGATTCGTATTCGCGGAACCGCTTCTGTTTCTGCAGGTGGTGACCCTTTGTATATCATCGATGGTATTCCTATGACTCAAGATTATTTCTTGCGTGGAAACAGCGGTGCCTTGAACAACAACCCTCTTGCAACCATCAATCCGAATGACATTGAAAAGGTAGAAGTTCGTAAAGATGCAGCTGCTGCCGGTGAATACGGTTCTCGAGCTGCTAACGGAGTAATCATTATTACTACAAAGCGTGCGAAAGAAAAAGGATGGAAATTTGACTATGGATTGAATGCGGGTATCTCTACTCCTGCTTCACGTCCTAACATGTTGAACACTGACCAGTACTTGCGTATTCGTCAAGAAGCTTGGGAAAACGACGGAGGAACTGG
>CAMCUG010000096.1 GCA_945878835.1 Chryseobacterium gleum
GCCTTCAAATTAAAATAAAGGGTCTATTAATTCTGCCGGAGTTTGATGTGGACGAAGGTGTAGTCCTTTTAATCCAGCGCGAACGGACCCTTCAACATGCTGAATTGAATCGTCGATAAAGATTGTTTTTTCGGGCGTAAGTCCATGAACTCGACAAATTTCCAAGAAGGATTCAGGGTTGGGTTTACGCATACCCAGCACATTGCTGTAGTGAACGAATTCAAAAGCCGATTTGAATTTTTCTAGCCCGTAAGTGTTTTCAATCATTCGTTCGAAAACTTCAACATGCAATTCATTCGTGTTGCTGAAGATGAATGTGCGAATGCCCTTTTCTTTCAACGTGAAAATATAGTCGACACGCTCTGGAATTAAATGAAGTAAAATACAGTTCCAGGCTTCTTCCAATTCTTGACGGGAAGCATTCGGAAGATAATTTGAAATCCAATCGTAAAAGGCATTACCTGGAATTTTTCCAATTTCTAATAAATTGAAAATTTCATCTTGTTGAGCTTGAGAATACACTGCTTTAAAAGAGTCCATTCCTAGCGCTTCGAAAGCTTTTGCTGGGGCGTTGTAATCTATTTCAAATAGTACACCTCCAAAATCGAAAATTACCGCTTCATAATTCATGAAGGCAAAGGTAAGTTAAGATCAGAATTCTGGGATTTTCTCTCCTGTTTTTGCTTCGAACAATGCGCGAAGTAAGGCATACTTTTCACGAAGATCAGTCAATTCTTTTTTCACCGCGACGATGTCGTTTTCCAAACTTTCTGCTTTCAACTCGTTCGCTTCTTCTAATGAAGAACCACTTGAAAGAAGTTTAGAGTAAAGCGAAAAGAAATCGGTATCTAGGGCTTTCGATAAATCGAATAAAAGTCTCGAATCAACAGAATCTCTTCTGTAAATTCCATAAACGTTTTGCTTAGATGTGTTAATAATTTTAGCCAATTCTGTTGGTCCAAGACGCAAATCTTTTGCTCTGTTCTTAATACGTTCTCCTATGCGCATAATTATGTTTTGATTTGAGCGAAGGAAAGAATATTAAGCGCTAAACGAATCTTAATGAAATGTTAATTTTGTTTTAACCACGCTGAAGGGTTTACTTCGGATTTCACCTTTTCGAGCATTTGAATCACGGCCTCGTAGTTCGAGTCACTTGCTGCTGATACAAGTTGTAGATTTCCTTTTTTACTGGATAAACTTGCTTTGAATCCTTTTTTATTTAACTCAGCGACCATGCGATTTGCATTCTGAGAGACAGCGAAGGCCCCTACAATGATTTCGTATTTAGCAATATGAGTAGGATTAACAGTTTCAACGACTTCAGGTTCTTCTAAACGAATTGGAGCGGTTATCGCAGTTTCGATAATCGCAGGAGCAGGCACAATGTCAGTATCTTCCGTTACGGTATATGTTGGAATAGCTCTCGTCACAGCTGGCGTGTATTCAGCCACACGACTTTTTGTTCCAAAAAGTTTGAAGGAAGCATATTGCCAGTCTGTCGATTCAATTTTATGCGAAAGAGCGAATATTCCAACACCCAATATAGGTAGTGCTAATACTGCTGCTGCTTTCCAAATCCATTTAGATCCTTGAGCAGCGCGTTTCTCAAGCACAGAAACGTCGGCAGTTACAGGCTCTTCAGTTTTACGCTCAACAGGAACAAGAATAATCTTTTCTAATCCGAATGATTCAAGTGAGAAATTTCCTTTGCTATCTGGAATGAATTGAATTTTTCCTAAACGATCTTGAAATAATATTCCAATTCCTTTCCAAGAAATTTTTTCACCACGAAGTAAAGTGTTCGATTGCTCTTTTACCCATACTTCCAATTCAATTTTCCCTTCTCCGTATGTGCAGTTGTTCAACGCGCAGAGAGCAGAAACCAACAAGCCGTCGTTTTCTTTAATTTGAGGATTGAATCCGATTGTTTTCTGAGGAGGGTAGACTGTGTGCAGATTGGTATTCAAAGTTGCACCCTTATATTTTGCAATGAATCCACCCATTCCCGGAAGGACCACACAATCGTTGGAGTACAATAAATCTTTGATTAGGTTTTCGAACTGCATAATGCGAAAATACGGATTTTTATTGGTCTTCCAAGCCTAGGCCTGATATTTCACAAGATCTTCTGGAGTGTCTATTCCTGTTGAGTCGTGGGAAGTCACTACTACCGAAATAGTTAAGTCATGCTCCAACCAACGAAGTTGTTCCAGCGATTCGGTCAGTTCCAAAGAAGAGGCTTTCAACTTATTAATTTGCTGAAGGGCACTCGTAGTGTAGGCATAAACCCCAAGATGTTTGAAGTAATCGGGTTTGCCATTTCGAGCAAATGGTATGGTTGATCTTGAAAAGTACATGGCTCTTCCTGAAGTGCTGAATACCACTTTTACTCTGTTCGAATCATTCGCTTCTTCCCTGTTTTCTAATTGAACGGCTAAAGTCGCGATATCGGTTTTTGAGGCGATTAGGGCATTCGAAAGTTCTTCCAACGATTCAACATGAACAAAAGGCTCATCGCCTTGAATGTTCAAGACAAAATCGAAATGCCCCTCAATGTTCGGAAGGAGTTCGCAAATGCGCTCAGTGCCGCTGTTACAATCTTCTGAAGTGTAAAATGCTTTGCATCCGTATTCCACAACATGCTTGAATATGCGCTCGTCGTCTGTGGCCACCCAGACGTCGGCTAGCGAAGAACATTTTTTTGCTTGGTCAATTACCCTGCGGATCATGGATTTTCCGTTGATCTCAATCAACGGTTTTCCAGGGAAACGCGTGCTTGCATATCTAGCGGGAATAATACCAAGGCCTTTCATGTTACAAACTTAAGGTGTATTGCACCATGGTTAGGCGAGGATCTTCAATGGCAAGCGGACGAATAGCATATTCACGGTTCAGAACATTGTTCATGATGATAGCGATTCTATGTTTGTCTGAAAATGTATAACCTATGCGCGCATCGAAAACATAGTCGCCTTTTGTGTGATTGGCGCGCCATGAATTAATTCCAGGGTTGAATTCAGTGGGAAAATAGTTTTCTAATTGAGAAAAAGCCTTGTCAATATTTTGCATGTGCGAGTTAGCTCGGAAACTGATTCCAGAATTAATTTTTCCTTTTGTTGCGCCAACATCGATACGAATCAAATGCTGCATGCGATATTTCAAAATGTTGTTGGAGTTGTTTTCGCTAGTATTCAAATAAGTTGCCTGTGAGAACTCACTAATTACAATGGTTCCTGGAGTTTGAATAGTTCTGGCATAAACATAATCTGGAGTCGTGCTAACGGGCTTGGTGTAGGTGTAACCGGCTAAGATATCAAATCGAATTTTGCGGATATTTCCTGTACCCATGATGCTAATTTCAGCGCCCCGCACTTTAGCCCCCCCTGTGTTTAAGCTTTTAAATCCGATAGCGCTTGTAAGTTCGTTCAAGTTTGTAACAGGCACGGGAACCCATTGGCCAAATGTGAATTCAATAAAATTTCTGAATTCTTGTTGAAAGGCAGCAATGTCAATGAACCCTTTGAATTCGCCAATTTTGAATCCTTGTTTAATTCCTATTTCGGCATTGTATGAAGTCTCTGGCTTCAAGTCGGGATTTGCGAATACTTGAATCGCTCCAAGTCCTGTTACAATGAACTTCTCTGCAATACTTGGGAACCGGTATCCTTGGCCGTATGAAGCTCGCAAGTACGTCGCCTGCCCCAATTTGTAATTCGCTCCTGCACGAAATACGGGCTTGCCGTTCTTTTCACTGTTCAAAACAAATTGCTCATAGCGCACGCCTCCAGAAAGGTTCAGGCGTTCGCCAATTTTTTTATCGATTTGAAAATAGGCGGCGGTATTCCTAGCTCGGTTGTGTCCGTCTATATTTCCTCCTAAGAACAATTGTCCTCGTGCATCGGTATTTGTGTTCACCACCCCAGCAGTCGTAGTTAGATTTTTAATTTTATTGAGCTCCCAATTTTTCTGCACTTGATATTCCGTGTAGAACACATCCGAGAAATTCCCTTGATTGTTATCGTTGTTGTTGTCTAGCGATTGCCATCTCGATTTCAACGAGTGCACCGCGCCTTTTTTACTCGTGTATTGAATGGAAGGGTCTACTGTGTATAATTGCTGAATGGTGCGTGTAGCGCTGCCGGCATAAGCTCCGTAAAGCCCAGTAGAGCTATTGTCCCAAATCAAAGTAGCGAGTGAGTTGCCGGTTGAATAAATTCCAGCAAGACCAATGTAAAGTCGGTCTGCTAAACGGTATCGAAGATTCAGATTTAAGCGCGCTCTGTTGGCGGCGTTGTAACGATCGACTTTCGTAGGAGTATATCCGCCGTTTGAAAAACTGCCGTCTGCAGTGTCTTTAATTGGACCCAAGTGCCCATCATCGTATTGCACGCTAGAAGCAAGAACAAAATCAAGTTTTCCGAATTTTTCTGAATGAAGAAAATTAATCCCGCTTTTCATTCCTTGTCGGTTCCAATACACAGCTGAACCTGATTGCGGCTTGGAATAAAATCCGTGATAAACAGAAACTTTTGTTTTTGGTTTTAAAGTGGGGTAGGCGGTTCTGAAGTTGATCACACCACTTAATGCCGAACTTCCGTAAAGCACGCTGCTCGCACCTTTGATGATTTCAACTTGCGATACATTTTCTGTTGGAAGAAATCCCCAACTTGGCTTTCCGGCATCTCCGCTTAGAATGGGAATGTTATCTACCAATACTTGAACCCGACTTCCTGCACCAAAACTATACCCGCTTCCACTGCGGATTTGAGGCTCATCGTCTACAATGGCAACACCTGGAGTTTGTTGCAAAATCTCGTCAATATTCACCGCGTTTTTATCTTCAATTAATTTCGGTTGAATAACCTCCATACTTACTGTAACCTCACCAATGTTCTGCTCATATCTTCCCGCAGAAACAACAACCAAATTCATTTGATTGTCGTTCGAAATTAATGCTATGTTGAATTCTTGATTCGCCGTTAGGCTGATTTCTTTTTTGAATGTCTGATGGGTTAAGTAGGCGGCAATAAGGGTGTAGTTTCCCGCAGGAGCCTCTATGCTGAAGTTTCCTTCAGGCGTTGAACTCATACCGTAAGAAGTGTTTTCGAAATACACCAATACAGCGCCCAATGGTTTTTGAGTTTGCGAATCGTTGATTTTACCTGAAAATTTAATAGTTCCGGCTTGTGCCCAAGTTGTAACGCACAACAATAAACCCAAAAGGGTCAGGAGGTTTTGCTTAAGGTTCATGTAGCAATAATAAGAAATACTTTTTAAAAAGATATAACCCTATAATTTCTCAAACGAAATAGTAGAAGTTTGTTCGAAGTATGCTTCAAGCAACGCAATTGTTTGGGGCAGTTCATGCAACACAACAATATCTCCGCACTTAGCCAATTTCAGGTCGTTTAATTGCGCCTCGAATTTTTTATTCGAATCGAAATCACCAGGCATTAATGTCCATCCAATCAATGGGAATTTATTTTTCAAATAGTTGTATTGCCAAACCCTGAGCTTTCCATAGGGAGGTCTGTATAGCAGTGTTGAAGGAATAGAATTGGGCAGTTTGAAATTCTTTAACAATTCAACACGATTGAGCTTTCGCGAATTCGTGTGTTCGTTGCTGTGAAATCCAATGGCGTGATTTTCTTCTTGAATGCGAGCGACCAGTTCAGGATATTTATCGGCATTCTTTCCCAACAAAAAAAAAGTTGCGCGTGCATTGTGCTTTTTTAAAAGTTCAAGTAATAGTATAGTAACTGCCGGATTCGGCCCGTCGTCGAAGGTTAGATATACCGCTTTTGAATGTTCAATGCGCCAAGTGACTTTGTTGAAGAGCCATTGTAAAATTCTAGGTGTACGAACGAAGTAGAAGCTCATAGTTTACGGGCTAAAATAAAATCGCGTTTGTAGTTGACTTGAATTCCATCTTCGTTGAATGCTTCAAAGGTAGCAATGTAAATGCCTATTGCAAGTGCTTCGCCATTATCCGAAAGACCGTCCCAAATTGCAATTCCTTTTGGACCTAAATATTC
>CAMCUG010000097.1 GCA_945878835.1 Chryseobacterium gleum
CTTTTTGGAAGCGATGTTGGAAAGCATTTGAATGAAATTGATCAAAGTGGATTGATTTCCTTAGGATTTGAGTTTTTCAAAACAGGACCGGAATCTGGTTATGAAAATGCATTTGTGAATGTGGTTCAAAAAATGAATGGAAGATGGGGATTGAAGAACAACTTGAAATAAACCTAACGCCTTTTCAGAAGAAAGTCGTTAGCGATTTATTGGAAATTCAAGACAGTATTTGTGCAGCTTTGGAAACTTTCGATGGTTCTGATTTTCGTGAAGATTTATGGAAACATCCAGGAGGTGGCGGCGGAAGAACACGCGTGCTCAATGGAACATTAATTGAAAAGGGCGGTGTAAATTTCTCAGCGGTAACAGGTCCTGTTCCGCCCATGATGAAAGACCGCATGCATCCCGATGCCAAGACGTTTTTTGCAACCGGTGTGTCTATCGTTATTCATCCATTTTCACCCAAAATTCCGATTGTACACATGAATGTGCGTTACTTTGAAAGTGATGCTGGAGACCAATGGATAGGCGGTGGAATTGATTTAACTCCGATTTATATAGATCAAGATCAGAGCAATTTTTTTCATAATGAATTGAAAAAAGTTTGTGAAGCTCACGACATGAACCATTCAGAATTTAAAGAGTGGGCCGATAAGTATTTCTTCATTCCACACAGAAACGAAACACGCGGTGTAGGTGGAATCTTCTACGATTATCAAAAGCCTTCCGAACAGAAATCAATGGAAGAACTTTGGGCGTTTAACAACGCTGTGGGCCACACCTTCAACAAGTCTTATTTACCCATTTTGGAAGCCAATATGAATTTGGAGTTTACCGAGCAGCAGAAGCAATGGCAATTGCTTCGCAGAGGCAGATATGTTGAATTTAATTTGGTTTGTGATAAGGGTACTCTATTCGGTCTTCAAACCGGAGGAAGAACAGACAGTATCCTCATGAGTCTCCCGAAATTCGCATCCTGGGAATACGACTTTCAAGTTGAACCCAATTCTCCCGAAGAAAAAACGCTAAACATCTTACGCTCTACCATCGCGTAGCGTCATCCGCTTGCGGTCATCAATCGCTTAAAGGCGATTGTCGACCATCTTCACACCAGGGAATCCCGCTTGATTGAATTTGAAGTCACCTTCGTTAATCGCAGGATTCGCTTTGAAGTTTTTAATCTTATAAGTAACGTTTGCGTTTTCGCGCGTCACAACATTCACCTTCACCAATTCCATTTTCGTTTTATCTACGAATAGCGTTACCGTGTGAAATGATTTTGATTTTGGGTTTATCGGATACAATGCAATTTCATAACAAGCAACACCGTCGATGGTGGCGTTGGTGTTTTTCATTTCGTGTTTGAAGTCTTTGTTCCAGATGGTGTACATCTCAGAAGGGTCGAATCCGCCGTCTTTCACATCGGCTAAATTGTCAATGGAACATGAATTTGATTTTTTGTTGTAAGTCCAAACGGTTAAGCCGTCGCAGTATACAGAATAGTCAGGAAGGGCCAGTTGGTATTTTTTTCCTTTTACTTTAACAGCACCGTTTTGCTTCGTCACCTTACCCGTTTTAGGATTGCTTAATTCTGAACTGAAGTCAGAGGAGGTGGTTGCCCACGATTTGGCTTTGGTTGAAAGCTTGTCTAATATTTCTTTAGACGTTTGTGCTTGAAGAGAAAACGTTGCAAGAAGTGCGAACGCTAGGAATAGATTTTTCATTTTATTTTTTATTAATCACGCAGGTTTTTCAAGAACTGTTCCAAAGCTATCTCGTCGGGTATTAAAACTTTCCGAGCCTTGCTTCCTTCGAAGGGGCCAATAAGTCCAGCAGCCTCCAATTGGTCTATCAATCTGCCTGCTCTGTTATAACCCAATTTCAGTTTGCGTTGAAGAAGGGAGGCTGATCCTTGCTGACTTAACACAATGACCTTTGCCGCTTCCTCGAACAATGAATCGCGTTCCGAGTTGTCAAAATTACCTAATTCCATTGAATTTTCATCAGCAACTTCAGGAAGATGAAAAGCGGTAGCGTAACCCTGCTGACTTCCAATGAACTCTGTTATCGCTTGAACCTCGGGTGTATCAACGAATCCACATTGCAAGCGAATGAGTTCATTTCCTGTGCTCAGCAGCAAATCTCCGCGTCCTATCAATTGATCTGCACCTCCCGCATCGAGGATGGTCCGCGAATCGATCTTGGACGTCACGCGGAACGCCATACGCGCAGGGAAGTTGGCTTTAATTGTTCCAGTAATAATATTTACGGAAGGACGCTGTGTGGCAATAATCAAGTGAATACCGATGGCACGAGCCAACTGTGCCAATCGCGCAATAGGGGTTTCCACTTCGCGTCCGGCTTTCATAATTAAATCTGCGAATTCGTCCACTACCAATACAATGTATGGAAGGTAGCGGTGACCGTTATTCGGATTTAATTTTCTGGAAATGAATTTCGCGTTGTATTCCTTAATGGTTCGGCACTCTGCTATTTTCAAAAGTTCGTATCGCTCGTCCATTTCAACACACAACGAATTCAAGGTTTTTACAGCCTTGCTCGTATCTGTTATAATAGCTTCAGCTTCGTCAGGAAGTTTTGCCAAGAAATGTCTTTCAATTTTATTGAAAAGCGTAAGTTCTACTTTTTTCGGGTCAACCAATACGAACTTTACTTGAGATGGGTGTTTGCGATACAGCAACGAAATCAAGATCGCATTCAGTCCAACCGACTTACCTTGTCCAGTAGCACCAGCCATTAGTAAGTGAGGCATCTTCGTTAAGTCTGTAACGAAGATGTCGTTGGAAATAGTTTTCCCCAACACCAGCGGAAGCTCCATGTCGGCATTTTGAAACTTGTCGCTAGCAATTAACGAGCGCATAGAAACCACATCGGGTTTGCTGTTCGGAACTTCAATACCTATCGTTCCTTTTCCAGGAATAGGGGCGATGATACGAATGCCCAATGCGGCAAGGGAAAGGGCAATGTCGTCTTCCAGACTTTTAATTTTAGAAATACGAACCCCAGGGGCAGGAACAATTTCATACAGGGTCACGGTGGGCCCGATGGTCGCTTTAATCTTGGCTATCTCAATCTTGTAATGATTGAGGGTTTCAATAATTCTGTTCTTATTATCCTCAAGCTCTTCTTTCGAAATCTGAGGTCCATTGCCTCCGTAATTCTGAAGTAAATCAATGGAAGGAAGTTGATAGCGTGAAAGGTCAAGCTTCGGGTCGTATTCTCCGAATTCTGTGCTTTCAATTTCATCGGAGCTTAATTCCTCCGCTTTAATTGTAGGTGCGATTTCAATTCCTAGATCGCCCATATCATCATCTTCTGAAATTAAACCGAACGTCGGTTGTGGTTCCATCGGATTGTCGAAGTCGAAGGAAGTAGTTTGCTCGGGCGTCTCTTCTTCTTGAATAACTTCGAAAACTTCTGCTTCAGCCTCTGGTTCGGGTGTGTAGGAGGGAATCGCTTCAGCTTTTACCTCAATGGTGGTCTCTTCGTTTTCTTCCTCAATAATTCTCGGCTTATCGGCCTTAGGTCTTGATCTTAAAAGAATACCTAAACGAGCAATAAACGCGTCGACATGGTGATTGAAATTCACAATGAAAAACACGATGACCACAAATGATATCCCGAGCAAAGTGCCCATCCATCCCAAATGCGAAACGCAAAATTGTGTGGCCACTGCACCATATCCACCAACGAATAAACCGTTAATGAGGATTTCAATATGATCGAAAGGAATCGGATTCGTGCGATGCGCAAAGAAGCCAATAGCTAATGGTAGGAACAGCATAACACCAACACTTACTCGGATTGTCTTTAGGAAAGGAAGTAAGTGTTTTCCAGTAAGCATGCGCATGCCAACTAAGAAGGTGAGAAGAGGAATGCAAAGCGCTGCTATTCCTGCAAAGTGAAACATAAGCGCATGCGCCCAACGTGCCCCGAGTCCGCCCATCCAGTTGTGAAAGGACCCATTTAATCCGCCACTTCCGACGAAAAGTTGTTGGTCGTGAGTCCCAGAGAACAAATAGGAAATACATGCAAATGCCGTAAATGCCGAAAACAAAAGAACGGCAAGTCCTGCAATGCGCATGGTGCGAACGTCGCGATTCAAATGTTCGTTTCTATCTTCAAATTCAGCGGAAGTATCGACTTCGCCTTTTCTTTTTTTAGCCAAAATGTACGGATGTATAGATGTGTGAAATTATTCAGTAGAACAACAGAAAAAGCAGGGGTTATGGTGTCTTATTAACATAGATTTGTGGCTATGTGGTCTGTCAACGCTGAGATTAGTCGAAAAAAATATAACGCAGTGTTGCATTTCTCAATATTCTACGTATATTTGCCCTCCAATTTCTGCAACAATGGCTAAGAAAGGTAATAGAATACAAGTTATAATGGAGTGCACAGAACATAAAGAGTCTGGTAAGCCCGGCACGAGCCGTTACATCACTACTAAGAACAGGAAGAATACTCCTGAGCGCTTAGAGAAGAAAAAATTCAACCCGATTTTGAAGAGAATGACGGTTCATAAAGAAATCAAATAAGCTTAAGTCATGGCAAAGAAAGTAGTTGCGACCCTTCAAACAGGTGGTGGTAAGAACCACACCAAAGTTATTAAAATGATCAAGTCTGCTAAGTCAGGCTCATATTCCTTCAAAGAGGAAATTGTACACAACGACAAAATCAGTGAGTGGTTTGCTAAAGGCTAATCGCTGTTAGAAATATGCTAAAAGGCTTTTCCTTTGGAAAGGCCTTTTTTTTATTTTAGACCTAAATTATGAGTTTCTTCAAACGCCTTTTTTCGAAAGAAAAAAAAGACAAGTTAGATCTTGGTCTTGAAAGAACCCGCGAAGGTTTTTTCGGGAAGCTAGCCCGCATTATTACGGGAAAGGCGCACGTAGATGAAGAAATGCTCGACGAGTTGGAAGAAATTCTGATTACTTCGGACGTTGGCACCGCCACGACTGAGAAGATCATTAAGCGCATTCAAGAGCGCGTTCGTCGAGAAAAATCAATGCCTTCAGACCAGCTGAATCAAGTGTTGCGCGATGAGATTGCGCAAATGCTTGTCGGTCACGATGGAGAAGATAGCGAAGAAATTTTCATTCCAGCTTCAGATGGATTGCCATACGTGATCATGGTAGTTGGTGTAAATGGAGTGGGAAAGACCACCACCATTGGTAAGATGGCTTATCAACTTCAACAGCAAGGAAAGAAAGTGGTCCTTGGTGCGGCTGATACCTTTCGCGCGGCGGCCATTGATCAATTGAAAATATGGGCAGAGCGTGCAAATGTTGAAATTGTTGCGCAAGCCATGAACGCTGATCCTGCAGCCGTTGCGTTTGATACACTTCAATCTGCCGTTTCTAAAAATGCCGATGTGGTAATTATTGATACGGCGGGGCGATTACACAACAAGGTAGGACTCATGAATGAACTTACGAAAATTAAGCGTGTGATGCAAAAGGTAGTTCCGAATGCACCGCACGATGTGATGCTGGTTTTAGACGGTTCAACCGGACAAAATGCATTCGAACAAGCAAAGCAGTTTACAGCAGCTACCGAAGTTTCTTCGTTGGCCATCACGAAAATAGATGGAACAGCCAAGGGCGGAGTTGTAATTGGAATTTCAGATCAGTTCAATATTCCCGTTCGCTTTATTGGAGTGGGTGAGCAGGCTGGAGATCTTCAAGTCTTCAATAGATTTGAATTTGTAGATAGTTTATTCGCAGGAAAAACAAAATAATGAAGACGAAGACACTCAAGAAAAACAAGGTGAACGTAGTAACCTTGGGTTGCGCGAAAAATATTTTCGATTCGGAAATCATGATGGCGCAATTGAAAGCGAATGCTTTCGATGTAGAGCATGAGTCGGAAGAAACCGATTCAGAAATTGTAATCATCAACACCTGCGGATTCATTGATAACGCGAAAGAAGAAAGCATCAACAC
>CAMCUG010000098.1 GCA_945878835.1 Chryseobacterium gleum
CAGCTTAAATCGGTGCAACCGTCTGCGTTGGTTACTAGCAAGCAAACATTGTATTCCCCGGGAGCTTCATTAGGAAATGTGAATACAGGGTCTGAAGCATTCAAATAATACATATCCATAATGGTCCAATCGTACGACACAGCACCCAAGGAATAATTGATGAATTGAACTGCGGTGTTTCCAACATTCGGAGCAATGGGCGACCAACTAAAACTAGATACGGGCTGCTGCGAAACACAGATGTAATCTGCTATTGACGAATTGCTACTGCAGCCGTTTCCGTCTGTTGTAGTCAACATAATATCATAACATCCTTGCGAGTTAAACGTGTAATTTAAAGATGCGCAGTTGTTTCCACTAGGAACTCCGTCTACCCACCAAGTGCATCCATTT
This sequence comes from Chryseobacterium gleum, assembly GCA_945878835.1. Lineage (GTDB taxonomy): Bacteria > Bacteroidota > Bacteroidia > Flavobacteriales_D > Sanyastnellaceae > CAIZGX01. The sequence continues at coordinate 394 of CAMCUG010000098.1, forward strand.
CCCACCGGGACACTTGTATTTGTTAGATTCACAGTAAGTGGTGCACATCCAGAGGTGACATTTGCCGTGAACGAAACAACAGGCAATGGATTCACTGTAATGGTTTGTGTATCGGTGTCTCCGCAGTTTCCAGCTATCGTGTATGTAATCGTAGTTGTTCCAACACCTGCTGTACTCGGATCGAAAGCTCCAGTTGCCGGATTTGTAATACCAATTCCACTCCAAGTTCCACCTGGACTGGCAGCAGTTAAAGTAACTGAATTCGCGTCGAAACAAAGTGAACCTGGGTTAACAATGGTTGCATCCTGAGGACCATAGACCGTAATGTTTATTGTCCCTGCTAATGCGCATCCGGTAGGTGTATATGTAATAATGTCAGTGCCTACTCCTGTTGTTGCCGGATTGAATAATCCTGTTATGGAAACGCCTTGTCCAGACCATGTTCCTCCAGCAGGGCTCGCTGTTAATTGAACCGGTGCATCGGATACACACAATGGGTTTTGAGGAGTTAAAGTTGGAATTGCGGGGCCAATAAATGGCGAAGATGAGTAAACATAAGGACATCCGTATTGATCTTCGATTGTATAGGTTACAATATCCCCATCTAACAATCCGCCAATAACAATGGTTCCATTATTCGGTGCCACATCATCAACGAAGAAGGCGTTAGCGGGAGAAAGGTTGGTTGCAGTAAATGAAGTCCCTAACAATTCTGGAGCACCCCCAGAAAAATCAACGGTTAGTGTTTGTCCAACGCAGTTCTGCGTAGAGGTTCCCTCAATAATTTCTGGCAAATAGGTATAGGTATATGTCGGTCCAAGATCATAGCACATACCATCAAAATTGGTAAATGAGTATGTCCCAGTTGTGGCATCATACATGGTTATTGGTGTGAAGTAAACCGTATTGTTAGTGAAGGTACCGGCAGGGAATTGTGCAATAAAACTTCCATCATTTAAATCTGAAATGTCTTCCGCAGAAAGTGTTCCAACCAGGCAAGGGTCCGTTTCAACGGATCCACCTTGTCCAACGGTAGGCGGACATGAATACACCAGATACCAAATAGCAGGATTGTAAAGCGTATCATCGTCGAATACATTCGCAGCGAACAAATAATCGTTATTTGACACAATCGAAAACTGATCGTTGTAGCACAAATAGCTTGGAGTGTTTGTGTCACCGTTTGTGGTTGCGACAAAAGTTCCTGCATTCACTGCACAAACACAGGGGTCGGGAGCAACGTATGTAACCGTATTCGTGCATGCAGCAGCTGCCGAAAAATAGGCAGTAACATCGCAGGCAGAACCATCAGATGTAATATCTAAAATTGAATAATTTAAAGGCGAAACAAATGGTGCGTTAAAAACTGCTTGTTGCCCATTGCAAGTTTCAATAATCAATTGTCCTGTTGCAGGAGCGTTCGAAAATTCAACATAACCGGTAATGTCATATGCGTTATTTGCAAAATCACAAGCCCCAATGTCTGCCTGCAGATAGTCCATGTTACACAAATTAACGACGCATGGTGCGGGAGCGTTGTAATTCACTGTTCCCGTGCACGTGGCATCAGCAGAGAATGTCGCAGCGATGTTACAAGAGGAACCGTTGGCGCTTAGATTAGAAAATGTATACGGTATACTCGAAGCAAACGGCGGATTCATCACAATAGGAGCGCCGCCACATGAATTAGTTATTGTTAATGTGCCCGTTGTCGGAGGATCGGTTACTGATATGCTTCCACTTACACTGTACTGTTGCGTTGTTTGGACGCAAGCTGTTGGATTTGCCGTTATGCCGTTGAACGTGCAAAGAATTGCGCAGTTCGTTGCGCCACCTCCACCCGTTTGGGTTGCAATAATCTCAGTAGGCACGTCAGAAAAGTTTGTGATTAAGAACATGTACCATTGTCCAACTACAGCCCCAGTTATGTCAACATACTCTGTCGCATCAGTAGCATAGCTACAATCTTCAATCCCGGCTGTTCCATTAAAAATAGCAGTACACATGGATGATTGATTCGGAAATGGCCCCCACAAAATAAAATCGACGTCAACCAAATTGGTGTTCGTGAGCGTGATATTGATATTACCCGATTGCGAGATGTTCAAGTAGTACCAAGCTGGATTCGGAGTTGTCAATAAACAATTGTAATCGGGACCAAATGGAGCGTCCCCATTTCCAGTTTCTGCCGGAAACGTTACCCCTGTTGAAGTACAGAATGGCGCTGCTCCATTACAATTTACTTGCGCATGCAACTGACAAACGATGGATATTGATGAAAAGAATAGTAATATTGTTTTTTTCAAAGCTTCGGTTTTGTTGGTCAGTTGTAAGACAGAAGTTGCAAACAATAAGTTGCTTTTGTTATCTTTAAAATTAAACCAAGGTACTCTTTTCTTTCTAGACTACATAGCCATTTTAACAAAAAAAACAGCACCCGTTGAGTGCTGTTCAATTTATTCAAAAGAAGAAGGCTTAATCTATCTTCTCAACTTTAATCAATTCAACTTCGAAAATCAAGGTTGAAAACGCCTCGATTTTCCCTTGTGCTCTCGAACCGTAAGCCAATCCTTGGGGAATGTAGAACGTAAACTTCGAGCCTTCTTTCATCAATTGAAGGCCTTCAGTCCATCCTGGAATAACTTGATTCAAACCAAATGTTGCAGGCTTGCCACGATCTACAGAGCTGTCGAAAACAACTCCATCTATGGTAGTTCCATGGTAGTGCACCGTAACCTTGTCGTTCTTGTCTGGCATTACACCTTGACCTTCAATATTCGATTTGTATTGCAAACCTGTTGAAGTTGTTTGAACTCCTGGCTTTTTGCCATTCGAGACAAGATAATCCTCTCCTCGCTTTTTATTCATGTCACTTTTCTTCTGAGAATTCTTGCGAACTTCTGCATTGATGATGCCTGTTGCCTTGTCCTTTTCCAATTTAACAGTTCCTGCTTTGCTGTCTAAAATGGCCTGCATAATTAATTCATTGGACAAGTTCTCAAATCCCGCGCTCTTCGCATTTTCCATAACAGAAAGTCCAAAAGCATAAGACAAACTATCCTCATGGGTAAGCATGGCCTTAGTACCCGACTTCCCTTTTTTCTTTTGAGCAAAAGTCGCTGTTGACAAAGCGATCAATGCCAAGCAAATAGCTAAACGTTTCATAATTCTTAGTTCGCTGGTTTTATCTCAACTACTTCCATTTCAAAAATCAACGTTGCAAACGGAGGAATAACTCCACCTGCACCTTGTTCTCCGTATGCCAAATTTTGTGGGATATACAATTCGTACTGTCCACCCGCTTTCATCAACTTCAGCCCTTCTCCCCAGCCTGGAATGACTTGTCCTGCCGTAATAGTAATAGGCTCATTTCTTTCGTAAGAGCTATCGAAAACCTTTCCATCTACCAATGAACCTTTGTAGTGAACTACAATGGTATCGTTATCGTCTGGAGACAATCCAATTCCCTCACGAATAACTTTGTATTGCAATCCAGATTCAGTAGTTATAACTCCTGGCTTCTGTCCGTTCTCATTTAAAAATGTTGTTTCTTTTTCCATTGTTTTTGATGCTTTTTCAGATTCTCTTCTTGCTAAAATTCCTTGAATGTATGGATCTACCATTTCATTAGGAAGTTGATTCACTTTATTGGCGTGGTCCAAAATGGCTTGACCCATAATGTTTTCATTCAAACCTACAATACCGCTTGAGGAAATGTTATTAGCAACACTTATTCCGATTGCATAGGACAAGCTATCGTTTTCATTGGCTAATACAACCGTTGATTTTTTCGGTTCGTCTTTGGGCTTCTTCTTCTTATCTCCTTGATCCATTGCGTTCGAACTCAATACCAATAAGCTCGCTCCAAGAAGTACAATATGTTTACGTTTCATTGAAATTTATTTTGGTCTGCAAGTTAATCAGATTATCAATTCATTCAGCTTATTTTTGAAAAATGAAGGTTTTCAGATTACTCATTATTTTTGGAATAATAACCCTTTTTTCAAATCACGTTCAAAGTCAAAATGATTTGTACGGAGGAATTACGTTTGAAAATTTGACTTACAACAAATCGAGTGTCTACTCTATTGGAACCGATTTCTACGCGCCGATAGGAAATCGATTCACACTCAATTACAGTTTCAAACTTGGATTGAGTAAAGACCGCAGTTTCGTGTTTCACTCATCTGTATCAACTTTATTGGGGACTTACCTGCTGGCATTGAATGGCGATTATCCGGGAATTGCAACCCTAGGATTAATTTGCCTCGCTATTCCAGAAGGAGTTGGAATGTACATGGGACGAGATGGACAAGCCATGCATATCTCCTTGAATCCTTTGGGAATGGACTATTTTTCTGCTGGAGATTTCACCAAAGAATATGTTGGCATGAGTTGTAGCGCTATTGCGCGTATTCATTACAAATTGAAATCACATGTCCCCTCTTACATTACGCCGATGGTTGGACTTTATTATCGCTACAACCAATCAGCCATCAACGAGCAATATGGAATTCGGTTGGGTGTTTCCTTTGGGCTCGCTTCCAGAAATATAGATTCGGGAACTAGCATTCAAGAACTCTTTCGATGAAAAACCTGTTGTTGACATTTATTTTTCTGAGCAATCAGATTGTTTCATTGAACGCGCAAACAGACACGCATCAAAACCGTACTTCCCCCTGCTGCGAAGAGAAGAGCGATTTTAATGTAAGTGCTTTTTAGACTGTTCGATTGGTCCATTGAACGATAGGCTAACAAAGAGAAGAAATAGTTTCCTCGTATAGAAAATTGAAAACGACTTTGAACTTTAACCCAGCGAAACGCCAATGAGCGTTCCTATACCAAAAGTTATTGCTGCTGCAATTAGTCCGAATAACACTTGACGGAATCCGCTGTACCAAACGTTTCTTCCTGTAAACAAGGTAATCGCCGCACCAATTCCGAACAATCCGAAAGCACTGCAAACTGCACTTAAAATGATGGCCGTAAATCCTGTTGTAAAGAAAAACGGAATCACCGGAATGATTGCTCCCATGAGAAACAAGAAGAACGAAGAGTAAGCAGCTTCCATGGCCGAACCTTTGAGTTCCTCTGCATTTATACCCAACTCTTCTCGCACTAAAATATCCAATGCCTGTTCTTTGTTTTGCATGATCGAAGCCGCCATTTCTTTTGCTTGAGCCTCTGGTATTCCCTTCGCCATATAGATTAAAGCAATTTCCTGTTGTTCTCCTTCCGGATTAATCTCTAACTCTTCAGCTTCCAATTCCATTTGATTTTCGGAGAGCTCTTGTGAAGACTTCACGCTGATCCATTCTCCCAACGCCATTGAGAGTGCACCGGCCAACATACCTGCTAGACCTGTCATGAGCACAGGTCCGCTTCCAGCGCTGGCTCCTGCAACGCCCATGACTAAACTGAAGTTTGAAACCAATCCGTCATTCCCTCCGAGAACCGCGGCGCGAATAGCGTTTCCCCCAACATTACGGTGACGTTTTTCAAAACGCGCCAACGAAGAACCTGAAATATTCTTATTGGTCTGAAGAATATTTCGAAGGATCGA
>CAMCUG010000099.1 GCA_945878835.1 Chryseobacterium gleum
TTTATTTCCAAGAATTCAAAGAGCCGAAATTGAATATCGCAATGGAGGGCATTGTAAAGTTTCGCGATAAACATCCGAAGGGACTCATCATAATCGATAAAATAAAATACAATTACAACGAAGGAAAGCTTTCGCCTGAATTGTTGAAGTTGTTTTTAACTGGACTGAAAAACGACGTGCTTGGAAATGAAAGAGGGGTTCTTATTGTTGCAACTACGGCATGTGATTTAATTGATTATTCTTACGGGAAATTCCCTTCGCTTTTGAGCGTTCACAATTGGAATTTAATGGAGCACTTGACACGCCGTGTGTTTATGCTTCGCAAAGACATTAATTCATGGATGCACAATGATTATTTCCGTCCAGATTTCTTATTCTCATCAGGTGTCGCTATCACAGCTGATGCGCGAGTGAGAGACGAAGAAGAGTTGGTCTATTACCATTCAACACACAGTCAGTTTTACAACAAGTCTAATCCTGTTATCAAACCACTCGACGAAGACGACAGTCCTTTTTAATCTAAAGCGCGTATTCGAAAAGCTCTTTGGTAGAGTAGCTGCTGTAGTAATTCAAGAAACGATTCTTCCATCCAACATTATTGGCAGGCAAGTGATGAAATAAATCACGAAAGCCTTTGCAGTGCTCTTTCATGTATGAACGAAATGCAAATTGATCGTTTTCATTCAAACTAGAGAAAGCCAATAAAGTCCGCAGCGTTACAATGTTCAAGTTGTCGAATAAATGCCAACGAGAGAGTGGACCATTCATTACGTGCACTCTTCCATCTTTCAAAAAGACAATCATGCAATCACCATTTTTACGAAGGTGTATCATTTTGCCAGGTTCAAATCCCATGCGCGAAGCGTGGCTTGTGCTGAATCCAGCTTGTTCTGTGAATCCGTTGTTGTTAAAGATCTTCCACAACTTAGGACCAGCTGTGAATAGAGGCAAGAAATCCGATGTGGTCTCGCTGAAGTAAGGGTTTTGTGTTTTCATGAGACAAATATTTTGCCTCACGTTGTAATGTATTTACGAGATGATTTTTGAAAGAAAATAATATTTATTTGACTTAGTGTAAATTTTACACTAAGTTAGCGTTAAGATTATAATCATGAATAGTTCAGGAATAAAAAGAATTGGTGTTCTAACCAGCGGAGGAGATGCTCCGGGTATGAATGCTGCTATACGTGCGGTAGTTCGCGCATGTGCTTTTCACAATGTGGAAGTGGAAGGAATCTTTCAAGGTTATGCTGGATTAATGACGGGTGACTTCAAACGACTGAATGAACGTTCGGTTGCGCGCATCTTGGGTCGTGGGGGTACAATTTTGAAATCCTCACGCTGCAAAGAATTTCTTACCGAAGAAGGAAGAGCGACTGCCATTGAGCAAATGACGAAGCATCATATAGATGCACTCATTACCATTGGTGGAAACGGAACTTTCTCAGGAGCACATATTCTTTCTCAAGAGTCGGGCATTCCAGTAATGGGAATTCCAGGCAGTATAGACAACGATTTATTCGGCACCGATCACTGCATTGGTTTCGATACGGCTACGAACACAGTTGTAGATGCGGTAGATAAGATTCGTGACACTGCGACTTCACACAACCGAATTTTCTTCGTAGAAGTAATGGGTAGAAACAGTGGTTTCATTGCATTGAAAGCAGGTATTGCTTCGGGAGCTATAGCCATTGTGCTTCCAGAAGACGAGATGACTTCCGAAGAGTTGATGCAAATACTTCACGTAAGTGAAAAAAGCGGAAAGTCCAGTTCTATTGTCATTGTTGCCGAAGGAGTGAAAGGTGGAACAGCCTATGAGCTAGCGAATAAAGTAGCGGCAGAAAATCCTGATTACGATACACGTGTATCCGTTCTCGGACACTTGCAACGCGGAGGGGCGCCGAGTTGTTACGACCGTGTCATCGCATCTCGAATGGGGGTAGCTGCCGTTGAAGGATTGCTTCAAGGAAGAAAGGACGTAATGATAGGAATAGTTAACGACAGAGAAACCTACACCTCGTTAGAAGAGGCAATCACACGCAGTAATCTTCCAAACAGAGATGAATTGCGCATAGCACGGATTCTAGCGATATAATAATTAGAAAAAAGAGTAAGATGAAAAAGGTAGCAATCAACGGTTTTGGACGAATAGGCCGAATGTGCTTTCGTCACACACTAACAGATAACAATATTGAAGTAGTAGCGGTGAATGACTTAACAGACGTTAAGACGCTAGCGCACTTGTTGAAGTACGACAGTATTCACGGACGTGTGAATGCTGAGGTTTCTGCTGACGGAGATTTCTTAATTGTAAACGGAAAGAAAATTCGTGTGTATGCTGAAAAGGATCCTTCGAATTTACCATGGGGTGAATTGAATGTAGATGTAGTTATTGAAAGCACTGGATTCTTCACCGATGATGTTAGCGCTGGAAAGCACATCACTGCTGGCGCGAAGAAGGTCGTTATCTCGGCTCCTGCGACAGGAAACGTGAAGACAATCGTACTTGGAGTGAACGACGATACGCTTACGCCTGAAGACTTAATTGTTTCTAACGCATCTTGCACCACGAACTGCTTGGCTCCAATAGCAAAAGTGTTGAACGATACTTTCGGAATTGAAAAAGGATACATCACCACTATTCACGCATACACTGCTGATCAACGTTTGCAAGACGCTCCGCACAAAGACTTGCGCAGAGCTCGCTCAGCTGCTTTAAGCATGGTGCCCACAAGCACAGGTGCTGCGAAAGCAGTTGGACTGGTTCTTCCTGAGCTGAAAGGGAAATTAGATGGTTTAGCGGTGCGCGTCCCGACACCAGACGGATCTTTAACCGACTTAGTGGTAATCTTGAAAAGAGACACCACCAAAGAGGAAGTGAATGCAGCCATGAAAGCCGCTGCTGATGGTCCAATGAAAGGAATACTTGAGTATTGCGTTGATCCAATTGTAAGTATTGACGTAGTTGGAAATCCTGCAAGCAGTATCTTCGACGCCGACTTAACTTCTGCAAACGGAAATTTGGTGAAAATTATGTCTTGGTACGACAACGAAGCAGGATACAGTAAGCGTGTAATAGACCTTCTTCACAAAATGTGATTGAAAGGGAGTAATTAGTTCGAAACAAAAGAAAAAGAGACAGATGATACTTATAGCTGATAGCGGGTCCACTAAATGTGATTGGGCTCTAATTGACGAGAGAGGATCTCGATTGGGAAATTTTGAAACCATGGGTTTGAATCCATATTTTCATAATGAAAAAGTTGTTGAAGGTGCAATCAGAGGAAATGCCCCCCTAGCTGTTTACGCCGACAAAATTTCACACATCTATTTTTACGGAGCGGGAAGTAGTACACCAACCATGTGTGCAATTATTGAGAGCGGACTTCGCGCTGTTTTTCCAACGGCAGAATTATTGATTGAACATGATTTATTGGGAAGCGCTTATTCAACATACGACGGAGAGCCTTGCATTTCTTGTATTCTAGGAACTGGAAGTAATTCTTGTTTCTTCGATGGGAAAGATATTCATGAGTCAGTTCCTTCATTGGCTTACATTTTAGGCGATGAAGCAAGTGGTTCTTACTTCGGTAAGATTTTGTTGCGCGAATATTTCTACAAAAAACTTCCAGCTGAAATTGCTGAAGCATTTGAGAACAGCTTCCCATTGAGCAAAGACGAATTCATTTCGAAAATATACAGAGAGCCAAATGCTAACGTTTATCTCGCAAGCTTCACTCGTTTTATCGGAAACTTCGCTCACCATCCGCATGTGATGAATTGGGTGGTAAATGGTATGCGCGAGTTTGTTGATATTCATGTGAAGTCATTTGAAAATTGGGACAAAGTACCTGTTCACTTTGTAGGTTCTATTTCACACTATTTCAAACATTGTTTGGAAGAGGCTTGTCGTCTGGAAGGTGTTCGTTTAGGTAACATCATTAAGAAACCAATTGACGGTCTTGTGAACTACCACGTTAAATACGTATTTCATCACGCAGAATGAAAGGAGCCATTTTCGATTTAGACGGAGTTCTTGTAGACACCGCCAAATATCATTATCAAGCATGGAAGCGATTAGCAAATTCGGTCGGAGTAGAGTTTTCTTTGGACGACAATGAGCATTTGAAAGGAGTAAGCCGAGCCGAGTCTTTGGAGTTAATCTTGAAGAAGGGAAACATTGAAAAGTCGGCAGAGGAGAAGCAATCACTCATGGACGTAAAGAATAAGTGGTATTTGGAATTGGCTGCAGAAATGAATGCAGACGAAGCTTTGCCCGGGGCCATTCCTTTTTTAGAATCATGTAAATCGAAAGGTATAAAAATCGCATTGGGCTCTTCTTCGAAGAACGCTCCGATGATTTTAGAGCGACTAGGAATTACACATTTGTTCGATGCCATTGTTGATGGAAATGTTGTTTCAAAATCGAAACCAGATCCAACCGTTTTCCTAACAGCAGCAGAGCAATTGGGATTGGCTCCAAGTGAATGCATTGTTTTCGAAGATGCTATTTCAGGGGTTCAAGCCGCTAAAACCGGAGGGTTTTATTGTGTGGGTATCGGAACGAAAGAAGTTCTTCCACTTGCCGATGAGATTGCGACTACGCTCGGCGAGTACAGTGTGAGGTAACTCAATCCCACCACATGTGCTGGTAATTCATCATGTCGGGCTGGCTCCAATCGCCGCGGCCGTTGAAGAACTCAACGGCTCCCTCATCATAGAGTGTAAACATTTTAGATGAACCATAGTTGAGAAGTGTAACAACATAAGCTTTTTGGTTTTCTCTTCTTTCGATCAGAAAACTATTGTAGTTGCGATATCCTTTCAATCCAAAGTCAACGTCTTGTTGAAGATTGTTTATATAGATATAACCGCTGTTAAAAGGGAAGAACTTGGCAAACATGTCATTGAATGATGCAAGACTGTGGTAGTCATCTGTTGTAAGTTGGAAAGCACAATATCCCGCCTGTTTCGTCTTGTTTGAAATGGTAAAACCTCTTGAAACTAAGATTGAATCAATCTGCTCTTCATGGGGATCATAAGCACTAACAGGTGCATTAAATGCATACGATATTTTTCCATCAAACTTCGCATCAATATTCGGTAGGAAGGTGTATCCGTTTAGATTGCAATACTCTACCACCTTCCAAATGATTTCTGCTTCTTTAACTATTATTTCTTTTTCAACGAAACTCGGGGAGGGGTCTTGAATACTGTTGTTGTAGAACTGTCTCATAAGGTTGGAAATAACGGCAGCTCGCCACACCTTAAGTTCGTCTTTAGGAGCAGAAACGATTTTTACAGATTCTATTTTTTCGCATTTCCCGAGTTTGAATCCGGAAGAATAAAAGCAATTGCGAAGCGTGTTTCCCAACGAATCTTTTTGAACCCAATTTCCATTCAGTAAATCGTAGACATAACGTTTCTCGGTTTTTAATTTTCCGTTTCGATAAAAGTCTCTTTCGGTTTGTTCTTTTTCATGAAGAACAAGTTCCCATTTGAAGTTTCCGTTTTCGTAGAATTGCTCAATGTGTTGATCTGTAATTCCATCTTTGTAGGTATAGAAGGTTTGTGATTCTAACTTTCCCGGAGAGTAATAGTTCGCGGTGGTTTGTTTCGTGTTCCCGCTTCCAATATTTGGAGTTAGGTTTAAGTGTTTCACACTGCTGTCCTCGAAATATTCAGCACTTAATGTATCGTTTTTCGCTCTGTAATAGGTTTTACGTTTCAATTGCCCAGTTTCGAAGTATGCATAGTATTCCGAGATTTCCGAAGGGCCGTGGTAGTATATGGTAATGTCATTCGGAGTTCCATTGTCGAAATAGGATTTCTCGAAGCCTCTTCCGTCGAGTAATAGTTCTTTTTCATAAACCACCTTGCCCTGT
>CAMCUG010000100.1 GCA_945878835.1 Chryseobacterium gleum
AGTCAAGGCAATGAATTTCTTGGTCCATTGCTTGAAGCTGCAAAATCAAAAACAGTCTGCACGTTGTTTTATCAAAGTTTCAAAGAGAATGAAGTGAAGCAATACACCATTCATCCGTTGCTGTTGAAAGAGTATTTGAATCGCTGGTACCTTGTTGCGTTTGTACCTGAGCGCGAAAAGATTTTGACATTCGGATTGGAGCGCATTGTATCTATTGAATCAAGCAAAACGAAGTTCACCGTACCGAAAGGATTTTCTCCTGAAACGTTTTTCAAATACAGCATGGGAATCTCTGAAAGCACAGGAAATCCTGAAAAAATTGAACTTCGATTTTCAACTGTTGCTGCTAAGTTGGTAGAAACGCAACCCCTTCATTCTTCACAAAAGAAAATAAAAGAATCGAAAGCTGTAACGGATTTTCAGTTTGAATTGCACCCGTGTCAAGAGCTTTACAATTTCATTCTCAGCTACGGAAATGAAGTTGAAGTTCTAAAACCCGCTTCCCTTCGAAAAGAAATTTTACGTCGCCTAGATCTCGCGATGAAAAATTACAAATAATTTTCACCTCGTAAATCCATTACAATGTGACGGGTGTGCTTTGAAGAAAATTCAAAGACAATGCAAAACCTAACACAAATTCAAGACGTTAAAATGTACATCGAATCCTTTCTTCAACCACAAGGTCTGAACGCTTATGCCTGGGAGAATACCAAGCAAACAGCCATGGAAGTTTGGGAGTGTCATTTAAAGAACAGACCTGTTCGTAGAAACTTAAATTTCTTGTGCAAGGAATTCTATCAAATGATTCGCAAGCCGAACGGAGAATACATTGTGCCTCGCAGTTCTTTTCGAACCATGTAATCCGCTTTCACCTCGTTGCTCTTATCTTCGCAACGTGAAAGCCGTTTATATACTTTTCAAAAAAGAGTTTCAACTCGATATGCGTAAAAAGCAATTGCTCTTCGGCATCTTACTCTTTGTGCTTTCAACTGTTTTCACTTGTTACCTTTCTCTGGAAAAGATAGACGATTCAAGAGTCCTTGCGGCGTTGTTCTGGATTGTCGGACTGTTCGCGGCATTCAACGCCATGCAGAAATCGTTTCAACAAGAACAAAACGGAACCGACAAACTATTGTACACCCTCGCCTCTCCGCGTCAAGTGTGGATAGCCAAGGCGGCCTATTACGCGCTTTTAATCTTAGTCTTGAATCTTCTTTCGATCTTACTTTTCTCTGTCTTCTTTGGATCTGACATTTGGTCGAGAACATCTATGGGCTTGCTTCTGTTGGCTGTTTCTCTTGGAAGTATTGGTTTGGGATCTGCGCTAACTTTTTTATCTGCTCTTTCATTCAAAGCGAACGGCTCAGCCTCGCTTACCGTTGTGCTCGGTTTTCCTGTCCTTATGCCGTTCCTATTCAGCCTAACATCTGTAACAGTCAACATTCTTGACGGCGCCTCTTGGCAAGTCGCTTCCTTCGGAATGATGCTTCTTGCGGGGTTGTTTCTCACCACTACAATTATGTCGTTATTCTTGGTTCCTTTCTTTTGGAAATCTTGATAATTCGCACCTTTTTTTTTATTTGTTTCCCCTCATTCGTGCTTAATTTCGCACGTGAACAATTCCATTCTTGAATGAAGCATTGGTATAAAATTTTAGGAAGTATTTCTCTCTTGTATGCCTGTACATTTTCGTTGTATCAAGCATTGGATCCCGCCTTGGTGGTTGCTGATACGACTCAGCTGAGATCTGGCTATAACCGAATAGAGCTTGCAGGACATTACACGCACTTTAAGGACGCTCAAACCACTGCCGGAATTCGTGTGGGAGAATATTATTTTCAAGGTGATGTTCAGCCCAGTGACAATGGAAAAATAGCGATAACGCTTGATCTACCAGACACTCTTCCCTCCAACGCTATACTCTTCAAAGCTTACAACAGCGCAGATGGTGAGCTAATCTTGAATCAGGCTTGCTCAATCGGAAATATTGTTTTAGACACTGCCGCCACCAATTCATCTTGGGTGAAAAATACCAAGCTAGAGAAGTACGCCGGTTTCGGGTTTCCTAATTTACCCATCTTGAATGAAACCATTCGCAACCTCATGTGGCACGTGCCTATGTGGTTCACGATGTTCTTCATTATGATACTTTCTTTCTCGAACAGTTTGAAATTGTTGAATTTGAAGGAATCTTCAAACCGATTGGAGAAGATGTTGAAGTTCGATATGCGTTCAACGTTATTGAATGAAGTGGGTGTGCTTTTCTGCGTTCTCGGACTTTTGACGGGTTCGCTGTGGGCGCGTTACACGTGGGGAGATTGGTGGACGAATGATCCGCAGCTTAACGGCGCATTGGTAGTCTTCTTGGTGTATTCAGGATACTTCATCTTGCGTGCTTCCATTGACGATGAAGACAAACGCGCGCGCATCTGTGCTGTATTCAATATTTTCGCTTTTGTGCTCATGTTCATTTTACTCATGATCATGCCTCGCTTCGCTGCTGGACTTCATCCGGGAAAAAGCGGCAATCCTGCCTTTTCACAATATGACTTAGACAGTACCTTACGGACTGTGTTCTATCCAGCAGTATTCGGATGGATCTGCTTAGGCTATTGGCTGTACAGTGTTCGCATTCGTGCAAAGAGAATAAAAGAAGAACTTAAAATTACAGAAGATTAATATGGATTATTTTCAACATTTCGGAAAGATGCCTGTTGTGATTGGTGTAGTAACACTTATCCTCGCAGGAATTATTGTCTACCTCGCTCGTCTTGATATGAAAGTTTCAAGATTGGAGAAGAAAATGAAAGAACACAATCAAAAGTAAATGAGCAAACTTCAGATTATTTTATTGGTTTTAGTTGCTGCTATATTCGGTATAATCATTGCCACTTATGCGCAAAGTACCAATTCTGCTAACTTCGGAGAAGCGGCAGAACACGTGGGAGAGAAGTACAAAATTGTGGGAACATTAGATAAAAATGTTGCCATTCAAAACGATCCTATCGCAGATGCGAACCTCACCATTTTCAATGTTATTGACGCAAATGGAAAATCGCAAGTGGTTTACCTACATCAAGATTCTGGCCGTCCACTCGGATTGGAGCGTTCGGAAAATGTAACCTTAGAAGGAAAAATGAATGCGGAAGGAATCTTCCACAGCGATCACCTTCAAATGAAATGTCCAAGCAAATACAACGAAGAGAAGCACGAAATGTAATTGGTGAATGAACAATATTGAATATCTCAACGAACATCTTTTGCCCGGTCAAATCGGGCATTTTGCTGTTATCCTAGCCTTTATTGCTGCTGCCTTTTCAGCGGTAACCTATTTCCTTTCCGTTCGAAACAACGAGGATGCCTCTTGGAAGAAATTCGGTCGCATTGGATACTTTATCCATTCGGGAGCAGTAATGGTTGTTATAACTACTCTGTTCTACATTCTCTTCAGTCATTACTTCGAATACAAATACGCTTTCGACCACCTGAACACAGAAATGCCCATGAAGTACATCTTCTCGTGCATGTGGGAAGGACAAGAGGGAAGTTTTCTATTGTGGTTGTTTTGGCAAATGGTATTAGGTCTTTTCGTTTTATTTACTGCGAAAAAATGGGAAGCGAGCGTTATGGCCGTAATTGCACTTGTTCAAGTGTTCCTGGCTTCTATGCTCTTAGGTGTTTATTTCGGTGACTTCCAATTCGGTTCTTCACCCTTCGGCTTGTTGCGTGAAGCAACGGTTAACATTGGACTTCCTTGGACTCAAAAAGCAGATTACTTAAGTCTTCCTTTGTTTCAAAATGGAAAAGGATTGAATCCGCTTCTTCAAAACTATTGGATGACCATTCATCCGCCGACACTTTTCCTAGGCTTCGCCTCTACCCTCATTCCGTTTGCATACGCCATTGCTGGATTGTGGAAAGGTGAGCGTTCAGCTTGGATGAAACAAGCTGTGCCTTGGGCGTTTTTCGGCGTTATGATTTTAGGAACTGGAATCCTAATGGGAGGAGCTTGGGCCTACGAAGCTCTTGGCTTTGGCGGATTCTGGGCTTGGGATCCGGTTGAAAACGCATCGCTCGTTCCGTGGTTAACGTTAGTAGCGGCAGCCCACTTGTTGGTGATCAACACACGCAGAGAGACTTCTCTTTTCAGCACGCTTATTCTAACAATGAGCAGCTTTGTTTTGATTGTGTATTCTACCTTCTTAACGCGAAGTGGTGTTCTTGGCGACAGCAGTGTGCACAGTTTCGTAGAAAGCGGAATTCTTGCGCAGTTGTTGGTTTACTTGCTGGTATTCGTAGCCATTTCAACATACATGATTGAAAACACGAAAGTGTGGAAGAATATCTATGCGGCGATAAGTGGAGTTCTTTTATTAGTTGCAATCGGACATTTAGCAACAGGCACATTCCCTGAACCAGCAGAAGGAGAAAAAGTTTTGCCGGGTGAAGGCACATGGATTCCAGCGCTAACGATAGTGTTTTTAGTTCTTTCAGCAGTTTATTTAATTGTAGCCTACAACAAGAAATACAAAACGAAAAAAGAAGACGAAGAAGAATTGTGGAGCCGCGAATTTTGGATGTTCCTCGGAACCTTGGTGCTTTCGCTTTCCGCTATACACATCACCTTCGTGACTTCCATTAATGTGTGGAATATCTTCTTGGTTCCCATGGAAGGAATTTTCAATTGGATGCACACTTCCTTCAATTGGGAATTCGCAAAGTCACTGGCCGAACACAATTTCTCAGCGGCATCGGGCGATGATCGATTCACGCAGTTTCATCAAGTACAAATTCCACTAACTGTTGTACTTCTGCTGATTATGTCTGTTGGACAATGGTTAAAATACAAAAAAACTGATGCTAAAAAATTCTTCAAATCACTTATTCTTTCTTTCTCTGCAGCATTAATTCTCACTGTAATTTTTGTTCTATTCCAAAAAGAATACCCCCTGCCTTTAGCCCTGCTTTTATTTACTGGTTTGTGGTCAATGCTAGCCAACGCCGAATACGCCACTCGCATCTTAAAAGGCAAACTCGATCACATTGGGTCAAGTATCGCCCACGTCGGATTTGCAATGCTTATTGTAGGTGCGCTGATTAGCACGGGCAATAGTTATTTCATTTCACGAAATGTGAACGGCGACATTACGCAAGTGAATAAAGAATTCAAAAACAACGAAGATCTTTTAATTCTTCAAGGCGACACCCTGCGTATGGGTGAGTACTTTGTTTCTTTTCGAAAGAAGTACAAGGAAGGTTCACACATTTATGCGATTGTAGATTATTTCGAAGTCACTCCGGCAAATTATACCGAAGGAACTAAAGTCAAGATGAACGGAGATATTTTCCGTTGCAAGAAAGGGCATACAGCAACAGACAATTTCTTAAAAGATTGGTCGGAAGATTCTCTTTGGACGCTTGTCCCTGCGCCTACTCCAGATGAATTGCTTACTGCACAAATGTGGAATTCAGGAAAAGCTGGAAAACTTCTATTCACGCAACAACCAAGCGTGCTTATGAGTCCGAAAGGAAACAGCCGCGAACCCGATGTCCTTCATGGATTAGGAGAAGACTTATATTCCTACATCAAGTACATTGATATGGAGGAAAAGAAAGCTGAAGGAGAATTTAGCGAAGCCAAAACCGGAACGATTCAAATGGGTGAAGAGGTTTTATTGACTGAATCTATTTCGTTAGTGCTTGATACGTTGATTGAAGTTGCTGACTTACCTGCGAGCCTTCCTGCTGGCACCAAAGCGAAAAAAGGAATGTTGTATTTGCAGGAAGGAAACAAGCGCGATTCTATCGAAGTTATGAGTGTCTTGGTGAAAGACAGCCTCGCCTTCCCTGTTCCCGATGTGGA
>CAMCUG010000101.1 GCA_945878835.1 Chryseobacterium gleum
AATGAATTCAGCAACTACGTGAATGAATTTGTTGCATCCACTTTTAACGCTAACGCAATAGAATTGCAAGCGCAACAAATTCAGGACATCATAGCAGCAGCAGCAATTGAAGACCCGTTTCGACCGCTCGACTTCGGTTTTACTACCGATGATTTTTTGAACAGCATCAATTCGGCTTGGGGCGGACAAGTGGCCTATGGCATTGTGCCTTTCGTTCAAACACGTGCTACGCAAGCGCTTCAGCAACTCGAAAACCTTCAGCCTTTCACAAGCATTTTCAACGTTGTTCCAAAATTTCGAAACGACAGCCTCTTCGTAACCTTTCAAAGCAATTTGAATGCAAATGAACTTGCAGTGGTTTGGAAAGAAATTGGAACTTCAACTTGGAATGTTGAAACGCCTACCTCTGAGGGATTCTATGGAATCACTGACCAACTCTACTCTTTTGCTGGCTCTCTTCCAACCGACAGTATTAATATTTTAGTGGGTGCCATTCCGTTAACTTGGGTGAACGACATAGATGCCCACGACTGCAATTTTATTTATTTATATGGAAAGGAATCGTCTTCGCCTTTGGTGATAAATGAAGTGGCTCCGCAAGGAACCAACAACTGCGTAGACTTTTTCGGGTCGAACGAAGACTGGATTGAATTGTTCAATCCGGGACCATCTGCCGTCTATTTAGGAAATAAGTTTATCTCTGACGACGCCAGTAATTGGAACAAATGGCCTCTGCCGAATGTGACACTCGACCCGGGAGAGTTTCAATTGTTGTATGCCGATAAAGAACCTGAGCAGGGATTGAATCATTTGGACTTCAAATTAGACGACATCGCTGAAACCATTTACATATCGGAAGTTCAGAACAGTGCGCGCGTGCTTATCGACTCCATAACTTATTCGAACATTCCAATCAATCATTCTTTTGGACGAGCAACCGATGCCAATCCGAATTGGATCGACTGGACCGTTTCTACTCCGAATGCAAGCAATCTTCCTGTAAGTGTGAATGAACTTGTTTCTGGAATTTCCCTTTATCCGAATCCGGTTATTGAAGTGCTTCACTGCACCGAAAAAATTTCAGGAAGAATACTTTCCATGCAAGGTGAAGTGGTTGAGGTTTTCTTCAACACACAAGAAATTTCTTGTCAGTCTTTGGCTGCGGGCATCTATACTTTGCAGACTGACAAAAGTCTTTTCCGATTTATTAAATCGAAATAAGGTAATATTGACTTGCCTTTGTAACTTGCAGGCATGTATTACAGCGACTATCTAAAACTGGGTGACGTTCTTAACGCACAAGAACTCGAAAGCGATAAACAAGGTAAACACGCTCACGACGAGATGTTGTTTATTGTTATTCATCAATCATACGAATTGTGGTTCAAGCAGATTTTATTCGAAATGAAATCGGTGTACGACATTTTGGCGAAAGAGAACATTAACGACAACAGTCCGGAGTTACAAATCGCTGTAAACCGCATGCACCGGGTAACAGAGATCCTTCGCATTTTGGTCGACCAAATTAATATTTTGGAAACCATGTCGGCGCAAGACTTCTTAGACTTCCGCGACATGCTTCGTCCGGCAAGCGGATTTCAAAGCATGCAATTCAAAGTATTAGAGACTTTGTTGGGATTGAAAGTTGAAGAGCGTCATGGACAAGAATATTTCACCAGTCAATTACGCAGTGAAGACGCAAAGCAGATTTACACGTTAGCGAAAGAAACAACGCTTTTGGAATTGGTGAACAACTGGTTAGAGCGCATGCCATTTTTTGAAGATAAATATTGGGGAAGTGAAGATTTTTGCACGCAATACAGAAGCGCCTATTCCTCTTCACTGAGTGAAATAGAAATGCAAAACTTGAACGCGTTCGACGAATTGTTCATCTCGAAAGAGCCTGTTGAAAATAGAAAGCTTAGTTCAAAAGCGAGAAGAGCAGCGCTCTTCATTATGTTGTATCGCGATTATCCGATTCTTCAAAATCCGTATAGAATTATCAATTCACTTCTAGACATTGACGAATTGTTGGCTACATGGAGATGGCGCCACATGAACATGGTTCACCGCATGATTGGCGGAAGAGCGGGTACAGGCGGAAGCACTGGAAAAGGATATTTAAGAGAAGCGGCTATGAAGCATTATGTGTTTCAAGAGTTCGCTGAATTAACTTCATTCTTGGTTGAAAGAAGAAAATTCCCGGCTATTAGCGACGAGCTTTCAAAGAAACTCGGCTTCGAGAATGGATAGTTATGTTCGGGATTTACTCTCGGATATTGCTCGTTCCATAGAGCCGTGCTAACAACGAATTTCCCTATTTTCGAACTAAGAAAAGCATCGTCCACTCATCGCGAATGCGCGTCTCTTTCCATTCGAATGCTGAAAAGGCTTCAAGCAACGCAGGGACGTCGTTCTCATAGAATCCGCTGAGCAACAGCGGCGCTCCTGACTTTGTGGAGTTTTCGTAATGCTTGGCTTGGGCCAAGAGAATGTTACGATTGATATTGGCAATGAAAACATCTGCCCTCTTTCCTTCCAGTAAATCTTCAGCGCCTAAAAGCGCTTCAATCTTCGTGCAGCTGTTACGCTCCAAGTTTTCAATGGCGTTTTCATACGCCCACTCATCAATGTCAATGGCCCAAACTTTCTTCGCACCTAGTTTCTCTGCAGCAATGGCAAGAACGGCAGTGCCGCTTCCCATGTCAATCACTTCCTTGTCTTTGAAATCGAGTTCAAACATTTTCTGAAGAACCAAATACGTGGTGGCATGATGACCCGTGCCGAAGCTCATCTTCGGTTCAATGATTAAGTCGAGAACGCCTTCCTTCGCTTCGTGAAAAGGAGCGCGGACGCGACAAAGATTATCTACGTCGATTGGATCGAATTGCGATTCCCACTCAGCGTTCCAGTTGATGTCTTCCATTTCCTTCTTCGAGAAATGAATGGTCACATCTTCAATGATTAATTCCAACAAGGCGTTTTGTAATTCTTCTGTGTCGAATTGTGTTGGCACATAAGCCTCTACTCCACTTTCTGTTTCTTGGAAACTATCGAAAGCCAATTCGCTTAATGAAGCAATAACTAAATCGTTTCCAGGAATAAGCGGAGAAACTTCAAAAGTGTAAACCGTGTATTGCATCAGGCGTTGTAGATAAATTCAAAGTCAGCCACCTTCAAAGAAGCGCCCCCAATAAGTCCGCCATCAACATCTTCACAAGCCAACAAAGCCTGTGCATTCGCAGCGTTCATACTTCCGCCGTATAAAATCTGAATGTCGTTTGCTACTTCTCCGAATGTTGTTTTCAAGAACGCGCGAATGTGCGCATGCATCTCTTGTGCTTGCTCATTGCTCGCTGTAACACCTGTTCCAATGGCCCAAACGGGTTCGTAAGCAATAACTATATTTTTCATTTGTGTTGAAGAAAGATGTCCAATTACCTCTTCAATCTGTTTCGTCACGGTAGCGAAATGCAATTCGTTGTTGCGCTCTTCAAGCGTTTCGCCAATGCAATAAATCGCAGTCAAATTATTGGCTAACAACTGATCTACTTTGCTCTTCAACAATTCTGAAGTTTCGTTGTGGTATTGTCTGCGCTCGCTATGTCCAACCAAACTTCCCTTCACTCCAAGTGACGCTAACATTGCTGCAGAAATTTCTCCGGTGTATGCTCCCTTCTCATGTGCGCTACAATCTTGCGCGAACACCGACAATTGCGGATGTGTAGGACACAACCCTGAGAGGTAACACGCGGGTACACAAACCGCCATTGATTTGTTGTTGGAAGGAAATTCGTTTACACTGTTGAATAACGATTTCGCCTCTTCCCAAGAGGTGTTCATTTTCCAGTTACCGGCGAAAAGTTTTGGGCGCATTTTTCTTTCAAAGGTAATAAAGTCCGAAGGACGAGGGTAACATACGTTGCGAGGGCGAATGCTTCGCGAGGGCCACTGGCGTTGCGAGGGTCCTGCGGACGAGGGTTGCAAACAACGTGGGTGTTAGACGTTTCGAATAAACGAAGTTTAAATTGTATTAAAATGATTTAACACCACGAACACCATAATTTAAGGTCTTACCAGAAACATCGGTATAACCAGTCAAAAAATCGTAAGACAATGCCTCGGAAGAAGAATATTCTGTACTACTCCAATAATACAAAAACAAGGATAATAAAGTTTGATTATTGGTAAACAGTGCTTTGTTTACTTCGAAGCGACTGCCATGCAATAATATTAGTTCGTCAAGGCTAGGCAAATACCAATTTGGACCGAGCGTTGCAATATAATTTACTGCAGGACTTCCTGATATTAAATTAGTATTATAAACACCATCCCAACTGCGGTCTGCATTCACCAATACACCAGTTGTTTGCCATTTTGCTATGCTTTCTGTGGTTGAAACTATTAGACCATGTTCTAATCCATCACTTCCTTTGTATAAATAATAAATTACTCCCCCATTAAATGTTTCTCCAATATAATGACTAAAACCACTTACTTGTGCGTTTGCACTGTACAATGCATAAGGAACACTTATCAATTCAGTCACGCCCATTACCGAATAATTTACACCTCCGTTTGGGTCGACTTCTGTTTGAATAAAATAAGGACCAT
This sequence comes from Chryseobacterium gleum, assembly GCA_945878835.1. GTDB lineage: Bacteria > Bacteroidota > Bacteroidia > Flavobacteriales_D > Sanyastnellaceae > CAIZGX01. Next base: position 4,615 of record CAMCUG010000101.1, read on the forward strand.
TTGCCCAATTAATGCTGGAGAAGGTTCCAATCAAAGCAGTCCCCATGCCAATTTCTAAACTTACTAAACCATTGATATTCGTGTTTTGAACTTGAGTTTCGCTGTAAGTTACTGTGCCATTTGCACTGCCTTGTAATACACTTACTTTTATTCCAATAGGCGTTGATACAATTAGCGAATTATTGCTATTGCGAATTACAGCTTGGTAACTCATTTTTTGCGGAGCCTGTGCACAGATGTTTACCGATAAGACCAATAATATGAATAAAATTTTATTTTTCATTTTGCTCAGTTTTTAATGACTTTAAATGTTTTTATTTCTTTATCGTTACTCTTCACCACTAATAAATAATGGGCGCTAGGCAGATTTCTCATATCAATTATTTCTGTTGGACTCGAAATATTTCTTGTTTCGATTAACCCGCCCTTTAGATCATAAAGTTGAAAAAGCAGATTTGAAAAATCAACAGAATTGAGATCTAGTAATAAGTAATCTTTCGTTGGGTTGGGATAAGTCTGTATCAAAAGATTTATCTGGATGTTATCCAAACCTACTATCGTTGAGATTTCGTAGGGTTGCTGAACGCCTTGTGCCACAATTACATCTGAACCATAGATGTAAGTATAAAGAACCTGTCCAATGCTATAAGAAGAAGTTCCTCCAATTCCTGAAGCATCTCCACCCGCTGCGACTGTTGATTGTTGCGCTTGTATTAGAGTTATCGTAAATACAAATATGATTAAGGAAATTATTTTCTTCATTTCTTGATAAATTTAATTAAATGTTACTTTCAAACAGACTTTTACCGACTTTTTTTTTAAAGTTTTTTTTTTGAATTCGTTATTCTCTTTCCCCACCTTTTTCATTGGCAAATCCCTGATAGTCCGCGATATTATTATTCCTTTACGAATCTGATAGCTTTTAACGTTCTACTCTTATTCTTTATCAGGATAAAATAAAGCCCCTGGCTTAAGTTCTCTATATTCATTTGTGTATTTTCCTTCAGTAAGGATATCTCATCATTGTGTTTTTGACCAAGCATATCAAAAATAGTTATGGTAGAATTCTCAAAATTTGAATAATTGATATTTATAGTATTAACAGCTGGATTCGGATACACGCTAACCATATCTTCATTTGTCATTGACATAACTCCGATAGGATATATCGTTGTATCACAAACAGG
>CAMCUG010000102.1 GCA_945878835.1 Chryseobacterium gleum
CCGGGCTTCGCACATTCTTTCAATTGAGCCAACCCAGCTGCCATGGCAACAGGATTTCCTGAAAGTGTTCCCGCCTGATAAACCGGACCGTCTGGAGCAATCTGAGACATAATTTCTGCGCTTGCACCATAAGCCCCAACTGGCATTCCTCCACCAATAATTTTTCCAAAGGCAAGAACGTCGGGCTGGATTCCATAATAACCTGAAGCTCCTTCAAAACCCAAACGAAATCCGCTTATAACTTCGTCGAACAACAACACAATTCCCTCTCGCGTGCACACTTCACGAAGGTGTTTCAAAAAAACACCGTCCTGAATAAGCAGACCGTTGTTTGCAGGAACGGGCTCAATAGCGACAACTGCAATTTGTCCGCGGTACATCTCAACTGCAGCGTCGAACGCTTCAATGTCGTTCAGCGGAACAACAATTGTTTCGTTCACGTAGGCCTGCGGGATTCCAGCACTGCTCGAGGTTCCCAAAGTTGCCAACCCACTTCCTGCTTTTACCAAAAGCGCATCTACATGTCCGTGATAACATCCTTCAAACTTCAGCACCTTATCTCTTCCGGTATAACCGCGAGCCAGACGAATAGCGCTCATAGCCGCTTCAGTTCCGCTACTTACAAATCTTATCTTCTCTAAGTATTTGTGATGTTGTAAAATGAAGGAAGCCAATTCGTTTTCTTCTCTAGTTGGCGCACCGAAACTCGTACCCTTCGCTGCTGTTGTGCAAATAGCTTCTGTTACCGCGTCGTTGGCATGTCCTAAAATAAGCGGTCCCCATGAGCAGCAGAAATCAATGAATTCATTGCCATCTGCATCCCAAACATGAGAGCCTTTTCCTCTTTCAAAAAACACTGGGTTTCCGCCTACTGATTTGAATGCTCTTACTGGAGAATTTACTCCACCTGGAAAATACTTCTTCGCTTCCACAAAAAGTGCCTCGCTGTTGCTCTGTTTCATGATGCAAACTTACGCTTGAACGAGAAAAACAATGTACTTTTGCTTCCCACAATTTTTTATTAATTTGAAATATTACTTTACTCTTCTCTTATTTCTAATTGCCTCTGCTTTGAGCGCAAAAGATTTTCCTATGGAATCATTTAAAAAATTGGATAAACTTGGAATTTCAGTAACACCTGAATGCGGTGTTTATTCAGAGGCTGTAAGCGTTTCGTTTAAAAATAAAACACAGTTCACAATTTTGTTCCGACTGGGAAATTCTGACACTGAAAAATTCCAAGTTTTCAAAACCCCAATTACCCTTAGACAGAACACCTGCATACAAGTAAAATTAGAAGGTGCTAATGCACCCAAATCTATTTTTGTTGGAACGTTTGTAGTTGGACGAAATCACTCGCTGCCTTTTATCTGTTTGAAGGTTAATCCGAAAGAATTTTTCCCGCCAACTGGAATTTATGATGGAAAGCTTATTCCTTCTAGCTCTAGTGCTCGTTCAATTTCCAGACTCTATTTTTACACATGGTAAGCATTTCGTTTGTTTCTTTGACGAAAATGGAAATACCTCTTACGATCGAGTTACGCAAAAAACAAAATTCGACTGGGACGTAAAAGAAATTAAATCGACAAAACCAATGATGAGTGACCTAAGTGAACTTCCTTTGTGGATCTATTTGAGCAATGGTTTTGCTTTATTGCTTTATGTTTTATTGGCTTTTTCCAAAAAAATAAAATGGCGCGATGCTATTCGATATTTCGCATTCACCGCTTTGGCTATTGGACTTCTCTATTGGGCATACAAGGGCGTTTCTATTCAAGAAATTGTAGGGCAAATTCTTAATACCCATTGGATCTGGATTGTAGCAGCTTTGGTGCTTGAATATGTATCTGTCATGTTCAGAGGAATTAGATGGAATCAACTGTTGAAACCTCTCGGTCATAAGGCAAACACCTGGAATGCCATACACGCTGTTGCCTTTGGTTACTGCATGAACGATGTGGTTCCTCGCAGTGGAGAAGTGGCACGTTGCACCTTACTTTTCAAATCAGATAAAATTCCAGTTTCAACTTTGGTTGGAACTGTTATAGTAGAGCGTGTAATTGACATGGCTATGTTCGGATTACTTCTGCTCACGGGAATTTTACTATTACCTCGTACACTCTCTTCACTCATGGACGAAACAAAAAGTCCCGGATTCACTCTGGAGTTAGGAATTGCATTGCTCCTTCTCGCAATCATTGGAATTTTAGTATTGCGCTATACTTTAAAGCGTAGTTTCAAAAATAAATTCATTGAAAAATTCGCTGAATTTATTCGCGGCACATGGAGAGCTTTTTTAAGTGTTGGGAAAATTGAAGGCAAATTGACTTTTATTCTTTTAACCATTGGAATTTGGACTGCATGGTTGTTCATGACCTGGTTCAACTTGCTAGCCGTTCCAGGCTGCGAGCACATGGGACTGAACGAATCTATTTTTCTTTTGATTTGCGCAAGCCTGGCCATGTTAGCGCCAACGCCAGGCGGATTGGGAGCATTTCATTCCATAACTATTATTGGCTTTATTGTCTTAGGATACGCCGATGAAGGGAATGCGTCTACTTCACTTTTAGGATTAACTTTCGCTACAGTTTCTTGGTCGACAAGAACGCTTATGGAAATTGCATCTGGACTCGTTGGTTTCTTCATTGTAACATACCGAATAAAAAATGGAAAAACTGCTTCAACAAATTAAAGCGTGGCGCGAAGCCGGAGAGACCATTGTTTTCACCAATGGCGTTTTCGATATTTTGCATGTGGGTCATGTAACTTATCTCGAGCAAGCAGCTACCCTCGGCAACAGGCTTGTAATTGGCGTTAACAGCGACGCTTCAGTGCGCAGCTTAAACAAAGGCCCTGAACGTCCAATTAACCCGGAATGGGCCCGCGTAAGAGTACTTGAATCACTCAGATGTGTTGACGCCGCAATCGTATTTTCAGACCACACCCCACTGGAATTAATTCTAGCCATTCAGCCCGACATTTTAGTGAAAGGCGGAGATTACAATCCAGATGAAACCGACGAATCGAACAAGACTTACATGGTTGGATCGAAAGAAGTGAAGGCAACAGGAGGAAAAGCCATTGCCATTCCTTTGGTTGAAGGATTTTCAACAACGAATATTCTCAGTAAGCGTTAAGCTTTGGAAATCCTAGCCATACTCTCAAGTCTCGCATACACCGTTCTCTATCTTCTAGAATCTTGGTGGTGTTGGCCTTTAGCCATTCTCGGGAGCTTAATTTATTTTTATTTATGTCGAAAAGCCAACCTGCAAGGAGAGAGCTGGCTACAATTGTTCTACGTTGGCTTCGCGGTGTATGGTTGGATAAACGCAACCTCGGCTTTTCCGCATCCTGAATGGAAGATATCTCATCACATTCTTTTTTTATTCGGTGCAATTGTTCTATGGCAATTGCTTTTTCTTATCTTGAAAAAAAGAAATTCGGCACTACCACAACTCGACGCATTTGTTTTGGCTTTTGCGCTTGCCGGAACAGTTCTGCAAATCTTATATATTGAAAGCAATTGGTACTACTTCATTGCGGTTAATTCCATTTCAATATATACTTATTGGACACGCGGATTGAAGAAAAGCATTGTGCTTTATCTCATATATCTGGGACTAAGCGTTTACGGAATTATTCAGTAAAATCCTCGAAAAGAAAATCATTGTATGGAAAACGAACGATGTGAATTTCGCGTGCGCGATTGTATAAGATTTCGCGAAATTCTTCCACGTGTATTTTCTTAGCGGCACTCATGAACACAACATCTTCGGAGCCCATGCGCGACATCCAAGATTCTTCCAATTCCGCAAGCGAATAATTCTCAACTGTCTTGGGTGTTAAGTCGTCTTCCTCTTTTTCAACGAATGAATACGCATCGATTTTATTGAAAGCAAGAATCATGGGCTTATCTCCCGCCCCAATCTCTTGAAGCGTTTCCATAACCACCCTATAATGATCTTCAAATTGCGGATGAGAAATATCTACAACATGCACCAATAAATCTGCCTCACGAACTTCATCTAACGTGCTCTTGAACGATTCTATCAATTGGTGAGGGAGTTTCCGAATGAAACCCACTGTATCACTTAACAACAAAGGCAAATTCTTCACCACAACCTTGCGCACTGTAGTATCTAAGGTTGCAAACAGTTTATTCTCTGCCAGCACTTCACTCTTACTCATCATGTTCATGATGGTAGACTTCCCTACGTTGGTATATCCAACAAGAGCCACACGAACCATAGCGCCGCGATTTCCGCGTTGCGTTGTTTTCTGACGATCAATGACTTTTAAATCTTCTTTCAACTTCGCAATTCGATCACGAATAATTCTTCGGTCTGTTTCAATTTGAAGCTCACCCGGACCGCGCATTCCAATTCCACCTTTCTGTCTTTCCAAGTGGGTCCACAAGCGTGTTAGGCGCGGAAGCAAATATTGATACTGTGCTAATTCAACTTGAACTTTCGCATGAGCGGTTTGAGCGCGAGCCGCGAAAATATCGAGAATCAAATTGTTTCGATCGAGAATCTTCACCTTGTGATCATCGTCGTTGAACAAGTTTTCGAGATTACGCAATTGCGAAGGCGAAAGTTCATCGTCGAAGATGACCATGTCTACTTCATTCTCGTAAACGAAATTCTTTATTTCTTCAATCTTTCCAGAACCCACGAAGGTTCTGTTATCTGGATGATCAAGACTTTGCCAATAGCGCTTCACACATAACGCGTCGGCTGTCGTTGCCAAAAAAGCCAACTCGTCGAGATACTCTGTCAGAACATCAATGTTCTGTCGCTTATTCACTATCCCAACAAGCACACAGGTCTCTTGGGGTTTCTTCGTCTCTTGTAGTTTTGCCATTTTATCTTCCCGACAACTTCATGCAGTATGCCGTAAGCGCATCAATTTCTTGAACGGTTAGCATACTTTCAAAAGGAGGCATTCCCGCTTTTCCGTGTATAATCTGATTTTTTATTTCATCAGCGGAAAGCTGACTTACTGTAAGTTTTTTTGCTCCACTCATTTGAAGATTTCCTTCACTACCATGACAGGTTGCACAGCGCTTAATGAATAATGCTTGAGCATCCACAGGCCCTTGTGTTTTCGGTTCTTCAGAGCAAGCTTCGAAGCACAGCGAAAAAACAAATGCCACCAAAGAATAAAGCAATACGTATATAACCTTCTTACTCATTCTCAGTTCATGAAAGCCAATTTCGACCAATACCCCATGTAGCTCATGGCAACAATGCTAATCAACAAACCCAATCCGTAAAAAATAGCAATCTTCTTCGCTCGATCACGTCCGTTCGTCGCACGCTTCGCCTTTGAATAACCAATAGTAATAAATACTACCGCCAAAATCATCATAATTGGATGTTCAATTAATTTCATGCGCACAGCAGCGTCTTTCATAATGTTCACGCCCGTTCCGGAGATAGCGGCAAAATTCATTGCCAACAATACCAACCCAACTAGGAGCTGAATGTGAGAAAAAATCAATGTAAACAAAACCAACTTGCTTGGCTTACCTGATACTGTTTCGTTCTTCTCTTTCAACCATGAAACAACAATAGCCAAAATGGGCAGAAGCAATAATAAATAAGGAAGTAACTTGTGTAAGTGTAAGAAGCCAGTTTGCATAATTATTAATTTTCTTCAAAGCTAATCTTCTTTTTGAAAAACGCCACATCTTTGTTCCCAAGAAAAAAACTATGAACAAGATTGTATACAACGTAACGGTAAGCGTAAATCCTGAAATTCACGAAGAATGGATTACCTG
>CAMCUG010000103.1 GCA_945878835.1 Chryseobacterium gleum
TTCCAATAACCAACAAATCGCGCACATATTCAAATGCCGATTTCTTCGCGAATTCCATGGTGAATGGAAATTCAACCAGATGATCTATGCCACAGTCGGAAAGGAATTGTCTTTTTTCTTCGGTATCGGAAAGCAATTGAATGCCGTGATCTTCAGGGAAGAGAACAGTTCGCGGGTGAGGCGAGAATGTAAGCACAACAGTTTCTCCGTTTACTTCGAGAGCCAGCTCTTTCATGCGCGAAAGCAATGCCTGATGACCCATGTGAACACCATCGAACGTGCCGATAGTTAAGACAGGATTTTTAACTTCCTTGAATGAAGAAAAGTCGTGATGAATTTTCACTTTGAATTATTTTGAAAACGAAGGCGAAACAGTTGTCTCCTTTGTTTCTCTGTTCAAAATATAAAAACCTTCTCCAGATTTATCGCCCAATTTTTTTGCCGCAACCATGTTCACTAATAAAGGGCACGGTGCGTATTTGGGATTGCCGAATCCATCGTGCATCACACGAAGAATAGCAAGGCAAACATCTAATCCAATGAAGTCGGCTAAGCGAAGAGGACCCATGGGGTGTCCCATCCCGAGTTTCATAACGGTATCAATTTCTTCTACGCCAGCAACGCCTTCAAACAAGGTATAGATGGCTTCGTTGATCATAGGCATAAGAATGCGGTTGGCTACAAAACCAGGGTAGTCGTTTACTTCAACCGGAACTTTTCCGAGTTGTTTAGAGATTTCAAAAACCTTATCGTTCACTTCGTTTGAAGTGCTGTATCCGCGAATCACTTCAACGAGCTTCATTACAGGAACTGGATTCATGAAGTGCATGCCTATCACTTGTGCAGGACGATTGGTACTAGAAGCAATTTTGGTAATGCTTATTGAAGACGTATTGGAAGCCAAGATGCAATTTGCAGGCGCGTTCGCATCCAGGGTTTGAAATATTTTCAGTTTAAGATCCACGTTTTCAGTAGCCGCTTCAACAACTAGCTCTGCGTTTGCAACACCTGTTTCAATAGAGTTGGAAGTGGAAAGGTTTGCAAGGGTTTGGGCCTTTTGTTCTTCGGTTAAAGAACCCTTTGCAACTTGACGATCTAGGTTTTTAGCAATGGTCGCCAATGCTTTTTGCAATTGCGCATCATTCAAGTCAATCAATTGAACGTTGAATCCGTTTTGCGCGAACACGTGCGCGATTCCATTTCCCATGGTGCCAGCACCAATAACTGCAATGTTTTTCATTGAAACAAATTTTTGCAAATATAGTATTTTGCTATTGCACTTCGCCTTTTAAAGCGCGATAACGTTTACGAGCGTCTATAACGAACAAACTTCCTGGGAAGTCGTTCAGTAGGCGCTCGTAGTGCGTTTGGGCCTTTGCTAAATCTTTGAAATGCTTTTCTTCTATTTCGGCCATGGCGAATAAGGCATCATCGGCATATATTCCTTCGAAATGAATGTTAACCAATTCCGTGTAGAGTTGAATTGCTTTTTCAAAATCTCCTTGCTTGCGGTAAATGTTTGCCTTGGTAAATAAAATCTCATCGGTAAGTGAATGTCCCGGAAACACTGAGGTTATGCTGTCTAGCGTTTGGAAAGCAAGCACAAACTGATTTTGGTAAGCGAGTAATTCAGCACGTGCATACTGCATCATAGGCAGCGGAATAGTATCCATGTTGAAGTTGTCTGTTATGAGAAGCGAAAGCTGCATAGCATTGTTCGAAATGAGTTTGGAAGTGGATGCTTTCAACACATCTAATTGTCCTTGCGCCCATTCAAAATCTCCCGTGTAGAACGAAATTTTAGCGTTGCGAAATTTCGCTTCATGACCGAGCATATCGTCTTTGAAGTCTAATTCAATTTGTGAAAAGAGTAGGGAAGCCTCCCATATTTTATTTTGAAAGAGAAGCACATCGCCCAGCTCAAGCTTAATCTCTGCAAGGGTCTTTCCGTTTACACCACCTAACGCCAACGCTTCTTTCAAAAGTACTTCGGCGTCTTTTGAATTGTTGAGGTAGAAAGTCTTTAGGTGGGCCCAATCTTTTTTCAAAATAGCCAATTCGTTCGCTTGAACAATGTCATTTTGAATGGTGGCATATTCGGTGTCTAAAGCTATAAATTCTTCGCTTGTTGTGAATTCGTTTTGCTTCAAAAGAAGACTTAATGTTTGAAGTTTTTTAACGCTTGCTTGCTGGAAGAAAACAGATGCTTTGCCTTTTGCAATTACAGCGCTGTAGCATTTGTTTGCTACGCTGTATTCTTCGTTGTTCCCTGCCTGAATGGCCAGATTCATCAGGCGGTTTCCGTTTTCATTGTTGCGTTTGTCGAGTGCATTCAATTGAATAAAAGCTCCGTTAAAGTCTCTGCGTTGCATGAGAAACCAAGCCAAAAATTCCGAGTAAATTATGGTGCTCGGTTCAATTTGAATACGCTTTAAAACCAGTGATTTCAGATCGCTGCAACGTAGGTCGTCGTCTTGAAAATCGACTAACTGCATGAGCGAAGTTTCTACTTGTCCGAGATAAGAAGGTTCCTCTTTCAAGATATCCATGTAAGCTTCGCACATGCCATTGAAATTTCCTAAAGACCCTTGAACCCCCGCAATTTCAAACGAATAAGTATAGCCATCTTTGCCTAGTGTTTTCCCTTTTTCATAGGTCTTCAAAGCCCAAGCATACAAGTTAACTTCTAAAAATTTCTGTCCCAACTCAAGAATAGGCATCCGGAAAGCGGCTGTTTTATCCAACGCAGTTTGGTAAGCATCTGCCGCGTTTTTGTCGTGCTTGAAATGCGAGTACAAATTTCCCAAATCAACCTGCAGCGTATAATCTTTGGTTTGCTTAAGCCTACGTTTGATGAGAGTTTCAGCCTCTTTTTCTAAATCGAGTTGAATGAGGGTGGACTTGTAATTTTCGAAAATTTCGTTTTCGAATCCATCCTTGTAAAGCTTCTCGTAATACATTTTCGCTTCTGTGAACTGTCCGTTATGGAAGTACTGCTCTGCAATTTCATAATCTCGTTGACCGAATGAACATTCGGTAGCTAGAATTAAAAGTGCTATGAGCCAGATCTTTTTCATATTTTATTTTGAAGAAGCTACAATGCTGTCGCACCAGAATTTCACTTGGGTGTAATAGCGAGCAAATCGGTTGTCAATGGAATCAGATTTTTGAACAACGAATTCAATTTCCTTCACCAATGAAGCATTGATGGTTTTTTCTTGTTGAATTTGTTTCTTTAAATATTCGTCGTTGATTTCATTTCCAACCGCATCGTGCGTGGCATTTTCGCTCAATGCTTTTTTCAGTGAGGTGAGCTGTTCTCTAGAAATAGTTAGTCCGATTGCAATAGTCTCTCGGCGTTTTTCGAATTCAGGAATGATCTTACGAATCGTTCGGTAAGAAACCAATTCAAAGGCAATACTCTTCTTCATGTCGCCTTTGTAGTTGTCATGAATGAAATCGAGGTGTTTGTTCACCGTGTCTACCTTGGCTTGAAGCTCATCGAGATTAAGCTTTTCGTAAGGACCTGCTGCATTCTCCAATACGTTCGAAATGGAATCGATTTGTTTTACATAGTTTGTTCTATCCGGTGGGGTGCACGAATGCAATGAAAGCAGAAGTGCCGATGCCATGAAGAAGTAAAGTATGCGCATATTCAAAAATTAAATTCGTTCAAATCCGCAATAAGGTACAAGAGCTTGAGGTATTCTAACACCATTTTCATCTTGATGATTTTCCAACAATGCAGCCACTATGCGAGGTAACGCAAGCGCGCTGCCGTTTAGTGTATGCACGAGCTGTGTTTTCCCATCTGCGCCTTTGTATCGGCATTTTAAACGATTAGCTTGAAACGTTTCGAAGTTGGAAGTAGAGCTTACTTCTAACCAACGCTCTTGCGCTGCAGAGTATACTTCGAAGTCGAAAGTAAGCGATGAAGTGAATCCCATATCTCCGCCACAAAGACGAAGTATGCGGAAAGGGAGTTCCAATTTATTTAAAAGTCCTTTTACATGGTTCACCATGTCTTCTAAAAGGGCATAGCTGTCTTCTTGTTTCGACAATTGAACGATCTCAACTTTGTCGAACTGATGTAAGCGGTTCAATCCGCGAACATCTTTACCGTAGCTTCCTGCTTCTCGGCGGAAGCAAGGGGTGTAGCCGGTAAGCTTAATGGGAAGTTGTTCTTCCTTCAACAATACATCTCTGTACAAATTCGTAAGCGGTACTTCCGCAGTAGGAATCAAATACAAGTCGTCTACTCCAACGTGATACATTTGTCCTTCTTTGTCAGGAAGTTGTCCCGTGCCGTATCCGCTGGCCTCATTCACGAGGTGAGGAACTTGATGCTCCGTGTAACCAGCTTTCATGGCTTCTTCCAAAAAGAAATTAATCAACGCTCTTTGCAGACGTGCTCCTTTTCCAATGTAAACGGGGAAACCAGCGCCTGTAATTTTAACACCCAATTCGAAATCGATGAGCTTGTGTTTTTCGCACAGTTCCCAGTGTGGCAATTTGCTTTCACCGAGCGCTGTGATATCTCCGGAAGAATAGACCACTTCGTTTTCCTCTGCGCCTTTTCCAAAAACAACACTTTCGTGTGGAACGTTAGGAACAAGATAAAGCAGTTGCTTCAACTCTTCTTCCAATTGAGAAAGGTTTGTTTCAACGCCTTTGCATTCTTCTTTAATCTCGGTGGTGCGAACCTTCATCCCATCGGCTTCCTCTCTTTTTCCTTCTTTGAAAAGATCGCCAATGATCTTCGAAATTTTATTCGACTCGGCCAAAAGATTATCGAGTTCGTTTTGAAGTTTGCGACGTGATTCGTCTACTGAAATAATAGATTCAACGGTTGCTGAAAAATCTTTGTTGCGCTTGGCTAAACCGCTAAGCGCTTTCTCTGTGTTCTCTCTTAAATAGGGTACTTGAAGCATGTGACGAAGTTACTTGATGTTGGATAAAATAAAAAACTCCCGACCAAAAGATCGAGAGTTTTTGAAAATTATTGAGACGAACTCTCGATTACGCCTGTGCAGGAACAACCGAAACGAACGACTTGTTGTCTTTCTTCTTGCGGAATTCTACTACTCCGTCAGCTAAGGCATATAACGTGTGGTCTTTACCAACCCCAACGTTTAAACCTGCATTGTGACGAGTACCACGCTGACGAATGATAATATTACCAGCAACACATACTTGTCCGCCAAATAATTTTACACCTAAGCGTTTACTTTCTGAATCACGGCCGTTTTTCGACGAACCGACACCTTTCTTGTGAGCCATTGTCTTTTAGTATTAGGGGTTAACCAATGTTTTCAATTACAATTTCAGTCAAATAAGCACGGAAACCGTTCTTCTTTTGATAGCCTTTACGGCGTTTCTTTTTGAAGATAATTACTTTATCTCCTTTAAGGTGATTCACTACGCGTGCGGTGACCTTAACACCTTCTACAGCTGGGGCGCCAACAGTGATCGAACCGTTATCATCAGTCAAAAGAACGTGGTTGAATTCAACCTCTGTTCCTTCTTCGTTTTGAAGACGATTAACGAAGATCTGCTGATCTTTTTGTACTTTGTACTGATGCCCTGCTATTTCAACAATTGCGTACATAACGTTAATTTTTAATTAGTTTTTCCCGATTAAGGGGCTGCAAATATACACATTCTTTGTTTGAAAACAATACAATATTTCATAGAAATCGAATTTGCATTCGATCAATCGTTTCACGATCAAACCTTTGGTGA
>CAMCUG010000104.1 GCA_945878835.1 Chryseobacterium gleum
TCTTCCACAGATTGGCGCGCATTTCGGCAACAATGACTCCGTCTTGCTTTTCTACCAATTCCGGATAGGCGTGTCCACTTTTCGGATAAAGATTCAGCTTATTCATTTCAGCTATTATCCAATACCGGCCATCGAATGCAGACTGTACAGCTCTGTGGATGCTTTGCGTAAGTTGAAGAAGCGTAAATGTTTTTTTAGGGGCTGACATAGGGAAGTGAAATTAGGACGAAAATTCACCTTCCGTTCCATTGTGGATAATTATTTCACCGTGCCAAAAAATTTATTTTCGGCTGAATTTTATTTGAATTAATTACGCAAGCCTCACCATTATTGAAAATAAATATTTTTTAACATAGGTCAAGCGATTCTTTTTTTCAACAGTTAAAAACTATTTGCCCTTTCGCGCGAGAAGTCATTCTACTTTTGATATCCCGATTTGAAAAAATCACCCCGTTTTATTTTTTAACTGCTCAACTCCTTTATTCCCGGCACTTACCGCACATACAGGAACAGCCACCGTTTTGACTTTTTTTTCGTGCAGCAACACTGCACACCTAACAAATACTTTCGTTAAAAAGACTGAAAACTATGCACAAAATATTCGTTCACGCTGAGAATTTCACAGTATTTCAAGAAAAACAAACCTGGGAAATTGGAAGATTAAATTTTCTTTACGGGGAATTAGCAACAGGAAAGAGCAGCTTAATTAAACTTCTTGAATTATTCCCGAGTAACGAGCAAGAAATGAAAGAAGTGAAATATTTTCAGTCTTTCGGTCCTTACGCCAATTTCGAGAACATCGTACACGACAAGAGCAAACCATTGAAGATTGGCTTTGAGGTGCGAGCCGATATTGGTGTGTTCACACAAACCTACGAATTCAAACCAGCTGAAAAGAAAAAGGAAGCAATACTCTCCAATTTCAAAATCATCTTCAATGAAGAACTTGTCTTTGAATACGCCGATGGCGATGGTCAGCTGTTTACCCTTCCCACCTTGAACCTTTTCGAGGCAGCAAGAGATTTCCTGTTAAAGCAAGAAAAAGACGCACCACTTGCGGACGATTGTCCTACTCGATCTGAATTACTCATAGCCGTTTTTCGTTTAGCCGATGACTCGAATTTCATTGGACAGGCCGAACGCGAATTCTTCCAGCGAACCCCTGCTCTGAAAATGAGAAAAAAAGACCCTAAGCCAGAAAGCGATGTTCCGTTTGAAGATTTTTTCTTTCAACTCTTTGAAATAACTGAATTCAATAGCCTAACCGAATTCGCCGAATCCCTCTCTTGGTTTATTCGTCAATGCTTCACAACGCTGGGACTTTACTTTCAAAGAAACCTCCTTAACACAACGAAGAATTACAATCGCTTCACACCTACCGCATTTAAAAATATTGAAGACGGTTTTAAAAAACTCGACGAATTTGAACTTTTCTCCGACGCGAAAAAGATTACACCGATTTTTAAAGATTTCGGATTGCCCAAGCCCATTAAGTCCGAGGTCAATGACAGCGAAGGAAACAACTACGGTTACTCTTACCTCTTCGAATATGCGAACAAGAAGCGTGTTCAATACTACCAGCTGAGCACAACGGAACAACGAAAAATTTTCCTCCTCACGCAGATCATCGCACATCAGGACATGCACTGTGAATTCAATTTTCACAATGACTACGGCTGGATGTACCTAGACAATTTAGAAAACCTCATACCTGTTGCCGAGCTTGGCACCTTTATAAAAAATCTTTTAAAGCATTTTCCGAATTACAATTACTTCTTTGAAACGCGAGGAACGCATATTGAATCTCTGACCAAAGAACTCATTCGTTCAAAGAAAATTACGAAGTCAGATATCCGGATTTACCACTTCATTAAAAACAAAAAAAATCATACATCACATGTAAGTCAACATACGCTCACTAAAAGAAACGAAGTATTCCCTTCGCTCTACAACGCCAATAAAACCAATGTAAACTGGAAAAAGAAAATCCCCCTTCAACTTCACTTCAATTAAAAAAACAAGGTTGTTAAAACTTTACTTAGCCTTGTTCAACACCACATCTTTGCGTAAATAATTAAACAAAATGAATAAACAAAACGCCACCCACTACCACATTGTCTTGGACAAAAGTGGAAGTATGCAATCGCATTACAAAGAAACCCTTGAAGGGTTGAATGAGAAGCTTCATTCAATAAAAGCCATTCAAGAGCGCAACTTAGATCAGCCGATCTATGTCTCGCTAACACTATTTTCAGACAGTCCTGAATTGGTCTTTGAAAATCTACCCGCAGCTGAACTGCCTGTGTTAACTGAAAAAGATTATGTCCTAGACGGCATGACCGGATTGCTTGACGCCATAGGCACCGTGATTAACCGAATGAAGTATGCAGTCGGACGTGACCTGAAGGAAAAGAACGGTACTGTTATGATTGTCATCTTCACCGACGGTGGAGAGAACGCCTCACGCATATTTAAATTCCCAGAAATCTCATCAACGATTAAAGAGTTAGAAGCAACCGAGAACTGGAACTTCGCTTTCATAGGAGCCGACATAGATGCATGGGGAGCTGCTAGCAGACTGAACATGCAACAATCACGAGTGTATTCTTCACAAAAAGCGAATATCAAAGAAACCATGAACTTTGCTGCTGAAGCTTTAGAGAATTCCATACATCAAAAAAGATCTGGAAAAAATTGGGAAGGATTTAGTGAATAATAATTATTAAATTTATCGTCATGCGAACACGGGTTCATTTATTAAAATCAGAAGAAGTAGACAAAGCTGCCTACCAGGAGATCTTGCAACAACTGCAATCGCTTTCTGGTCCGCTTGAATTTGTATCTACGGTAGATGAACCCGTGTTTGATGACGATGAAGGCATCGAATTCGACAACGAAGACGAGCTTGGACGGGATAAAACACACCCTTTTCCCCAAGAAATGCTTCGAAGAACCGTCGCCTATTCAGATGTGAACGAGGAGATCTGTTCATTAGACGCTCATTATGTTGAGGCACCACAAACACTGACTCGATTGAAATGGGAAGACATCTTTGATCGATGTAAATTATTCAGAGAATTCAATGATATATCCGATTTGGAATTTGTCATTCTCTTGACCGACAAAGGCAATGAGTTCAACTGGTTCGCAGCGCCTGATCCGAAAGGAGGAAGAAATGGATTCGTACAAACATCAGGACTTGGCTTTTATTTACCTGGTTTTTCACGTGCAAGTATCGTTTATTTAATCGTTACTCATTTGCTTCGTCATCTTATGTTCTCAGATATTCGCGAGATGTCTGAAGGCGTTCACCAAACATCGGTAGGATGCATGAATGATTTTTGTGGAAACAAAAGCGAACTCATCTTAAAAATACGAACGGCTGACTTGTGCACCGATTGTGTCAAACGTTTGGAAGATAAACAAGTTGATCCTCTTCTCGCCAATCAAGTATTTGAAATCATGGAGGCCATGCGAAGCGAAATCTTATTTAGAGATCGCTACTCTTTGTTGAAGAAACCGAGCCGCATGACTGTTTCCGGCCCTAATTTTTCAATTAAATTTCCAGACCTTGCCAACATCGAATTAAAACTCGACAAGATTGAAAAAACCATGTACTTGTTCTTCCTCGGCAAGCCGGAAGGAGTGAAACTTAACATGCTCGACGAGCATCGCGAGGAACTCACTGAACTGTATTTAAAAGTCAGTCCAACATCAGATAGGACAACGGCTACAAAAAGAATCAACGAACGCACCGACAATGCGCATACTCAAAAAATTAGCGAGACCATTTCGAAGATCAGAAAAAAAATCAATGATTTACTTGGAGATGAAATGGGAGAGCATTACATCATTGCAGGTGCCAATGGCGAAGTGAAAAAAATCGGCGTTGAAAGACATTTGGTTAGTTTCGGCGGGAATTAATGTCCCATTAAAATCACCATCCCCACCAACAACAAAAACGATATCACATTCACCACTATTCCAATGGTGAACATGTCCTTGGCTTTTACCCATCCCGTGCCATAAGCAATCGCATTCGGAGGAGTACTCATAGGGAACATAAAATCACAACTTGCAGCAAGCGTTACCGGTATGGCCCATGAAGCTGGAGACATGCCATTGGCTTGAGCCAACACGCCTACAATTGGGACGAACAACGTAACCATGGCTAAGTTGCTCATAAGCGCCGTAAGTAGAAGTCCAATTCCACACAGCATAATCAGATACGCAGTTGAACTTCCAACATTCACAACAGCTAACCATTGCGCCAAGCGTTCCAATAATCCAACTTCTTTAAACGCTACGGATAAAGTCAATCCACCACCAAACATAAGCAATACTCCCCACGATAATTTCTCAGTATCTGGCCATTCCAACAGCCCAACCGAACGTTCATTCGGTTTACCCGATTCTTTCGGAATGAAAAACAGACTTAGTCCAAAAGCTAGAGCTATCCACGTATCATTGAAGGCCGGTAATTTCAACGCAAATGAAATCGGAGACTGGAAAATCCAGCAAAGTACAGCCCCCAAAAAGACAAACAACACACGTCTTTCCGACATAGACATACTCCCCATTGCTTGTCGAATGCTATGCAATTCCGTATGCGCTCCTTCAATGGTTTCCTTTCTTTTGAAATGAATTTTCGAAAGAACCAAATAAACAAGAAACAGCAGTACCAAAGAAAAAGGCACTCCGTATTTCATCCATTCCAAGAATGAAATTTCTTCTCCAAACTGCTCCTTCACTATTCCAGCAGCAGCAACGTTCGGAGGAGTACCTATCAATGTCGCCATTCCACCAATGCTCGCTGCATACGCTACTCCCAAAACCAATGCACGTTTGAATTTCGCTTCGTGATTGTGTGCCGCAAGCAAATGCGCCACAGACGCAGCTATAGGAATTAACATCATGGCAGTGGCCGTGTTACTAATCCACATGCTTAACACATAAGAAGACAACATGACTGCAAGTAAAATTCGAGCCTTCGCGTTACCCGCTAGATCCAGCAAACGAAAAGCAATCCGTTTATGCAATCCGTGTTTCTCTATCGCCAACGCCAACAGAAATCCACCTAGAAACAAAAAGACAAATTTATCGGCATAAGGCACCACCACCTTTTCCATGCTCATGACATTCGATAACGGGAAAATCAAGATTGGCATTAACGCCGTAACAGCCATGGGTACCACTTCAGATATCCACCACCAAAGCATAACTAAAACGGTTGACAAGACTACCCGTTCATTCCACGACAACCAATTCGGCAACCCAAGTGTTATCGCGAATGCAAGAACAACAGGAAGAAACAGATTTATTTTTCGCATGGAATAACTCAATACAACAACTGCTTCTTAGAAGCATTCTTCCAACCTGCTTTGTACTCTGCGTCGACGAAATAAATTTTCAATTCAGCTTTGTATTCAGCATCTTCAAAATAGATTTTCTTATTCGCCTTGTATTCAGCATTTACAAAAAACCAACGTCCATCGTTATTTCCCGCTTTGTATTCCGCGTCTTCCTTATAAACCAGTAAATCTGCCTTGTACTCCGCGTCTACCACATAAACCTTCACCTGCGCCTTGTATTCAGCATCTACTGAATAAATCTTTTGTGCACTTGCACTCAGTCCAAACACGCACAATGCAAAAAGGAGAACGATCGATTTCATAACTGTTTTTTTTTGTTTCAACGAAGATAAACAATG